>CALWJQ010000014.1 GCA_944381055.1 uncultured Clostridia bacterium
CTGTATAGTATAATTCAATGTAAAGTTTCCAATAGAAACGATAGATGGGAGATGAGACAATGAGCAAACAAACATCCGTTAAAGAATTGCCTGCTTGTCCTGTGGAAACAACCTTAACTTTAATCGGGGATAAGTGGAAAGTGTTGATTCTGCGTGATTTGCTCCCCGGCACAAAACGCTTTGGAGAATTGAAGAAGTCCATAGGCAGCGTATCCCAAAAGGTGCTGACCGCCCAGCTTCGTGATATGGAAGAGAATGGTCTTGTCAGCCGTAAGGTATATGCGGAAGTACCTCCGAGGGTAGAATATTCTCTAACGGATTTAGGCAAGAGCCTAAAGCCTATTCTTGACGCTCTGTGGAATTGGGGAGAGGAATACATGGCTTCCTTGAAATGAACGCAGGCTGCCTCTGTATATCCGTATGCAGAGTCGAAAAATAGAGGTTGAAAAAGCCTGATTTCAAGCCGTTTTTTTAGCCTAAACTTTGAGGGGCAAGGTGTTTGTACCTTGCCCCTCGATTTTGCGTTTGAAAGCGTTACGGACTTTATTGTATGGCTTTGGTTTATGCGAAAATCACTTCTGCATTCACGATTTCCGCCGCTGCTTCACGCAGCGCATTCATCTTAGCTACCCATTCCATCGGCTGTTCAGCTTTGAGCTTTTCGGTCACGCCTTCACGCTCTGCCATCTGCTCCACCAGCCGAAAAAACAATTCTGCTGCCTGCCGATCAATATCCGCAAGATAGCTGTTCAGCCTGCCGCTTGTGAGCAGATTCGCATAGAGGACTTTACGATGCTGTTTGAGATAACGCAAATGCCGCTGTCCCCATACGCCGACAGACCTATTTTCTTCGGCGGGTAGTACAAAGTCAGGCAAATAATAGTCGCCTTGCAGCGTGTAAGCGCCGCCCATCTGTTCAAATATTGTCTTTTCCATAATCTTAAACCTCCGTGATTCTGATTTTGAATTTCTTAACAGGTGCGTTGACTACTTTGATTAGAACATCATCTACTGCGTCCGTATATCTGCCTTCTGCCAGCAGTTTGTTCCGCAGCGCATTAAGAGCATTTAGAATAATTCTCCGTTCACTTTCATCAATCGCTATGTAGTGTTTTTGATTTCGCATATCCGCTTACCTCCTTCACTCACATTGTAGCAAGGAAGGTCTTGTTTGACGAATGTGCGATTTCATTTTTGAACATAAAGAAAGACAGCGTAAAAAGCATTTCTGCCTTCTACGCTGTCTTTTTGCCTTTGCAATGCCCATAAGCTGTATTTCAATATTGCTTTCAAATTACTGCCTTATGTGGCGTTAGCAAATCCCCATCGCTTTTTCTTTTACTGCTGCATGAGCGCCTGCGCCAGCGCCTCGAGCTGCTCGATGTCCCCCGGCTTGACAGCCCCGCGGATCGTGACAACCGGTTCGATCACCGTAATGTCTTTCATCTGGCCCAAAAGCTCTTTCATCGTACGGGCAGCCGACGGCGCCCACGATCCGTTCTCAATGAGCGCCACCGTACGCTTCTGATAATTTTTTGCCTTGAGATGATGCAGAAGCTTGTCCATAAAGGGCATGACCCCGCCGTCATAAGAGGATGCGGCCAGCACCATCTTGCCGAACTCAAAGGCTCCCTCAACAGCTTCAGCGAAATCGCCGCGTGCAAGGTCGATCATTTCCACCTCAGGGCAGCCCTTTTCCCGCAGGATGCCGGCCAGCTTTTGAGCCGCTTCGGCCGTGTTGCCGTGCAGGCTGGCATAGGCGATGAAAACGCCTACGGTCTCGGGGGTATAGCTGCTCCAGACGTCATACTTATTCACATAATAACCAAGATTCTCGCTGAGCACGGGGCCGTGCAGCGGGCAGATGACCTGAATGTCCAGCCCTGCCGCTTTTTTCAGCAGCGCCTGGACCTGGCCGCCGTACTTCCCGACAATGTTAAAGTAATAGCGCCGCGCTTCGCAGTCCCAGTCTTCCTGCACATCAAGCGCGCCAAACTTGCCAAACCCGTCGGCGCTGAACAGGACTTTATCGCAGCTGTCATAAGTGACCATGACCTCGGGCCAGTGGACCATGGGCGCCATATAGAAGGTCAGCTCATGCTTTCCCAGGCTGAGCTTATCGCCCTCTTTGACGACCAGCGCACCCGAAAAATCCACGTCAAAATACTGTTGCAGCATAGAAAAGGTTTTGGCGTTGCCGACCAGCTGCGCATGCGGGTATCGCTCGGCAAAGGCTTTCAGGCTCGACGCGTGGTCGGGCTCAACGTGCGAAATGACCAGATAATCGGGGGCGCGCCCCTGCAGCACGTCTTCCAGATTGTGCAGGTACTCTTCTTTCTTGTGCGCGTCCACCGTATCCATGACGGCGATCTTGTCGTCCAGAATGACATAAGCGTTGTATGAAATCCCGTTGGGGACGGCGTACTGCCCCTCGAACAGGTCGATCTGATGGTCGTCGACACCGACATAGCGGATATCGCGGGTTATGGTCATTCGGGCATCCCTCCTGCTATGATTGTCGCCGTACTGCGGCGCTCAGCTTTATTATACACGATAATACAGGGTTTGTCACGGTGTTTTGCATTTAATTTCCCTGCGCGGCAGAAAAGCCATTGCAAGGGCCTCCGTGGCAAAACGATATGATTTGCAGACAAAGGGAATGGCAGACGCGCAGCCTGCCATTCCTCATTTTATTGCTTTTTATAGGCTTTGAGCTCTTCAATCAGAGCCGGGACGATCTGCAATGCGTCGCCGACAATGCCGTAGTCTGCAACCCCGAAAATAGGGGCCGTCTCGTCCTTGTTGATGGCGACAATCATGCCGGACTCTTCCATGCCAGCCAGATGCTGAATGGCTCCCGAAATGCCGCAGGCGATATAGAGATTGGGGCGCACCGTCTTGCCCGTCTGACCGACCTGCCGATCCTTTGCAATCCAGCCGGCGTCAACGGCGGCACGCGACGCTGCAACCGTTCCGCCCAGCACCTCGGCCAGCTGCTCGAGCAGCTTGAAGTTTTCAGGGCCGCCCATGCCGCGTCCGCCGGACACCAGCACTTTGGCGTCCTGAATGTCCACGGCCTCGCTGACCGCCTTGGCGACCTCGAGGATTTCGACGTTGCGCGTCTCGGGCGGGACGTCCCAGTCCAGCATGACGACTTCGCCCTGCCGGCTGGTATCGGCCGGCAGGCGGTGCATGACGCCGGGGCGCACCGTCGCCATCTGCGGCCGGTGTTCGGGGCACAAAATGGTGGCCATGATATTGCCGCCAAAGGCCGGGCGGGTCATCAGCAGGTTGCCGGTCTCTTCCTGAATTTCCAGCCCCGTACAGTCGGCCGTCAGGCCGGTATGCACGCGGGACGACACACGGGGCGCCAGATCGCGGCCGATGGCCGTCGCCGGCGTCAAAACGATCTCCGGCTTGTATTCGCGGATCACGCGCGCCATGGCCCAGGTATAGGGTTCGGTCATATAGACTTCGAGTTCCGGCCGATCCAGGACAAGGACACGGTCGGCGCCGGCGGCAATCAGCCCGTCTGCCAGGCCGGACACGCGGTACCCCAGCAAAACGGCGGTCACCTGTGTCTGGCGTGCCTGCGCCAGCTCATGCGCTTTTCCGAGCAGCTCAAACGCCACGCCGGCAGTCTTCCCGTCGACCTGCTGGACAAAAACGAACACGCCCTGATAATCTGCATTGCTCATGTTTTCCGCCTCCCCTAAATGATGTGCTTTTCAGCCAGCTTTTGGACAATGGCTTTGGCGCCTTCACGCGGGTCGAGCTTTTCCACTGTGCCGGCCGCCTTGGGCGACTTGGGGAAGGACTTGAAAACGCGCGTAGGCGAACCCTGCAGGCCGATATTGTCGTCGGAAATGTCCAGATCGGGGCGGGTCCAAACGGCGACCTGCTTTTTGCGGAATGCGTCAAATATGCCGCCCGGCGTCATGTAGCGCGGCTGGTTGAGTTCGCTCAGCGCCGTCACCAGGCAGGGCAGTTTGACGCGTATGACATGGACGCGGTCCTCGAACTGACGCCGCACGACGACGCTTCCGTCTTCGAGCCGCAGATCCTCGGCGTAACTGACGTGGGGCAGGCCCAGATGCTCGGCGATCTGCGGCCCGACCTGCGCCGTGTCGCCGTCAATGGCCTGGCGGCCGGTGATAATCAGGTCATAGGGCAGCTTTTGAATGGCCGCCGCAAGCGTCGACGAGGTCGCCCAGGTGTCGGCTCCGCCAAACGCGCGGTCCGAGACAAGGACGGCGTCGTCGGCCCCCATGGCCAGCGCTTCGCGCAGGGCCACATCGGCCTGCATCGGGCCCATGCTCAGCACGGTGACATGTGCGCCGCACTGATCTTTGAAACGCAGCGCCGCTTCAAGGCCGGCTTTGTCGTCCGGATTGATGATAGAGGGCACGCCGTCGCGGATCAGGGTACCGGTCACAGGGTCGAGCCGTACCTCGGTCGTATCGGGGACCTGCTTGACACAGACAATGATATTCATGACCTTTCCCTCCTTACAGCGTACCGGCAATGACCATGCGCTGGACTTCGCTGGTGCCTTCATAGATCTCGGTGATCTTGGCGTCGCGCATCATGCGCTCGACCGGATATTCGCGGGTATAGCCGTACCCGCCGAACAGCTGCACGCATTTGGTCGTGACTTCCATGGCCGTTTCAGCCGCAAACAGCTTGGCCATGGACGCCTCTTCAGAAAAGCGCTTTTTGCTGTCCTTGGCCAGAGCGGCGCGGTAGACGAGCAGACGCGCTGCCTCAATGCGGGTTTTCATGTCGGCCAGCGCGAACTGTGTGTTCTGAAACTTCATAATCGGCCGCCCGAACTGCTTGCGCTCTTTAACGTATTTGACGGTCTCGTCAAACGCGCCCTGCGCCAGCCCCAGCGCCTGCGCAGCAATGCCGATGCGGCCGCCGTCCAGCGTGGCCATGGCCATGCCGTACCCTTTGCCTTCCTGACCGAGCAGGTTTTCGGCCGGGACGATACAGTCTTCAAAGATGAGCTCCGTCGTCGAGCTGCCGCGGATGCCCATTTTCTTTTCTTTGGTGCCGATGGAAAATCCAGGGAAATCCTTTTCCACGATAAAGGCGGAAATGCCGCGTGTGCCCTTGGACTTGTCGGTCATGGCAAAGACGATGTACACGTCGGCCTGGCCGCCGTTGGTGATAAAAATCTTGCTGCCGTTCAGCACATAGTGATCCCCATGCTTTTCCGCGCGGGTCTGCTGGTTGCCGGCGTCTGTGCCCGCACTCGGCTCGGTCAGGGCAAAAGCGCCCAGCTTTTCACCGCGGCACAGCGGGACAAGGTACTTTTCAATCTGCGCCTGCGTGCCGTACTGCATGATGGGGCCGCAGCCCAGCGACGTATGCGACGAAACGATAACGCCCGTAGTGCCGCACACGCGCGACAGCTCTTCGACGCACAGGATGTAAGTCAGGGTATCGCACCCCTGCCCGCCGACCTCACGGGGATAGGGGATGCCCATAAAACCGTATTTCTGCAATTTTTCCACCGTCTCACGGGGAAAACGCTCGGTCTCGTCGATTTCCTGCGCGAGCGGCTTGACTTCCGTTTCGGCAAACTGGCGGAACAGCCCGCGCGCCATCACCTGTTCCCTGGACAGAGTCAGGTCCATAACGGTCCCTCCTTATTTGCTGTAATCGAAAAATCCCCTGCCCGTCTTGCGGCCGAGCAGCCCCGCACGCACCATTTTGCGCAGCAGCGGGTGCGGGCGGTACTTGTCGTCGCCCGTCTCGTGATGCAAAACTTCCATAATGGCCAGCACGACGTCCAGCCCGACCAGATCGCCCAGGGCCAGCGGGCCCATGGGGTGGTTGGCCCCCAGCTTCATAGCCGTGTCGATGTCTTCTGCCGAAGCGACGCCCTCGGCGTATACGGCGATGCCCTCGTTGATCATGGGCACCAGGATGCGGTTGACGACAAACCCGGCCGACTCGCTGACCTGCACGGGCGTCTTGCCCAGCCCGGACGCGATGTCCATGACCCGGCGCACCAGCTCATCAGGCGTTTCCATACCGGCGATGACTTCGACCAGCTTCATGACGGGCGCGGGGTTAAAAAAGTGCATCCCGATGACGGGGTGGCGCAGCCCGTGGCCGATCTCGGTGATCGACAGCGACGAAGTATTGGTGGCAAAAATGCAGTTTTCGCCGCACAGGGAGTCGAGCTCTTCAAATGTTTTGCGCTTGATGGCCATGTCCTCGACCGCCGCTTCGACGATCAGGTCGCAGCCGGCGCAAATCTCTTTGGTTCCCGTCGTCAGGCGGGCCGCGATTTCGTCGGCTGCGGCCCGTTCCATTTTTCCTTTTGCAACCAGCTTGTCAAGGCTTTTGACGACGCGCGCCCTGCCTTTCTGCGCCAGCTCGTCGTTCAAATCACACAGCAGGACTTCGTGCCCGTTCTGCGCAAAGACCTGCGCGATGCCGCCGCCCATGGTGCCGGCGCCGATAATGCCAACTTTCATGATGCTGCCTCCCTTATGCAGTTAACGGTTTTTAAATCCTTCGACCTTGCGTTTTTCCAGAAATGCCTGCATCCCCTCGCGCTGATCCTCGGTTTCAAAGCAGCTGCCAAACAGTTTTTCTTCCAGCGCGACGGCGCTGTCCATATCAAGCTGCGTACCCTCGTTGATAGCCTTTTTGCAGGCACGGACCGCGATGGGGGCGTTTTTGGCGATATTTCCGGCCAGCTTCATGGCCGCGGGCATGAGCTCGGCCAGCGGATACACGGCGTTGACCAGCCCGGCGCGCAGCGCGTCCTCCGCTTTGATGCTGCGCGCGGTATAAATCATCTCTTTGGCCCGCCCCGGCCCGACAGCACGGACCAGGCGCTGCGTGCCGCCGAAGCCGGGCGTGATGCCAAGCCCGACTTCGGGCTGGCCGAACTGCGCGTTTTCCGAACAGATGCGGATGTCGCAGCACAGGGCCAGCTCGCACCCGCCGCCCAGCGCATAACCGTTGACGGCGGCGATAACCGGGATCGGGAAAGTTTCAATCATGCGGAACAAATCGTTTCCCTTTTTGCCGAACGCCTCGCCTTCGGCGCGCGTCAGGCTGCTCATCTCGCCGATGTCGGCGCCGGCGACAAAGCTCTTTTCCCCCGCGCCGGTCACGACGACGCAGCGCACCGTTTCAAGGTCAATGGCTTCAAAGGTCCGGCGCAGCTCGTCGAGCACTTCGCTGTTGAGCGCGTTGAGCGCTTTGGGACGGTCGACGGTGACGACACCGACCGCCCCTTCCTGTGTATAACAGACCGTTGACATCTTTTTCCCTCCTCAGCCGCGTTCCACGACGGCAGCGCAGCCCATGCCGCCGCCGATGCACAGGGTGGCCAGGCCGCGGTGCGCGTTCCGGCGCTGCATTTCGTGCAGCAGGGTGACCAGGATGCGGCAGCCGGACGCGCCGACCGGGTGCCCGAGCGCAATGGCGCCGCCGTTGACGTTGACCTTTTCCATGTCAAAGCCCAGATCGTGCGCCACGGCCAGCGACTGCGCCGCAAAGGCTTCGTTGGCCTCGATCAGGTCGAAATCACCGATACTCAGCCCGGTTTTGGCCATGACTTTCCGGGTGGCCGCGACTGGCCCGACCCCCATGATGGCGGGATCGACACCGGCCATCGCGCCGGCGACCCAGGCCGCCATCGGCTTGACGCCCAGCTCGCGGGCTTTTTCCTCGCTCATGACCACCACGGCGGCCGCGCCGTCGTTGATGGCCGACGAATTGCCCGCCGTCACCAGCCCGCCGGGCTTGAACGCCGGTTTGAGCCGGGCCAGCCCCTCGGGCGTCGTGCCGGGGCGCGGGCCCTCGTCGGTGTCGACCACGACGGTTTCTTTTTTCTTTTTGACCTCAATGGGGACGATCTCTTCGCGGAAACGGCCGCTCTCACGGGCCGCACAGGCACGCGACTGGCTCCGTACGGAAAACTCGTCGAGCATTTCGCGGGTCAGGCCCCACTTTTCGGCGACGTTTTCCGCCGTGATACCCATATGGTAATCGTTAAAAACGTCCCACAGCGCGTCATTGACCATGGAATCGACAAGCGCGGCGTTGCCCATGCGGTAGCCGTAACGGCCGTTTTTCATCAGATACGGGCCCTGCGACATGTTTTCGGTTCCACCCGCGACGACAATGTCGGCGTCGCCGCACAAAATCATGCGCGCCGCCATGTTGACGCATTCCAGGCCCGAGCCGCAGACGGCGTTGACGGTAACGGCCGGCGTTTCAACCGGCAGGCCGGCCCCGATGGAGGCCTGGCGGGCGACGTTCTGCCCCAGCCCCGCCTGGATGACGCAGCCCATGAACACATGGTCGACCTGTGCGGGCTCGACGCCGGCGCGTTCAAGCGCCGAACGGATGACGGCGGCGCCCAGCTGCGCGGCGGGCACGGTGCTCAGCCCGCCGCCCATGGTGCCGATGGCGGTGCGGCAGGCGCCCGCCAGCACGATCTTCTTTTCCATTGCTTGTTTGCCCCTTTCTGCTGTTTACACACGGATGTCGGCGCTGGCCGACACGTCCTGGTATTTCTGCAAAACCGGCTGCACCTGTTCGCGCAAAAAGTCCTCGACCTGCATGGGCGCGCAGCCGACAAAATCCGCGGGATTCATGTGCTTTTCCAGCTCTTCGCGGGTGACGCCGAAGGCAGGGTCGGCCGCAATGCGGTCGAGCAGGTCGTTTTCCCCGCCCTCGACTTTGACGACGCGGCCGGCCTCCATCGAATGGCGGCGGATGTGCTCGTGCAGCTCCTGCCGGTCTCCGCCGCGCTTGACGGCATCCATCATGATGTTTTCGGTCGCCATGAACGGCAGCTCGGCGCGCAGGTGTTTTTCAATGACTTTGGGGTAGACGACAAGCCCCGAGGCAACGTTGAGGTACAGGCTCAAAATGGCGTCGCACGCCAAAAACGCCTCGGCGACAGAAATGCGCTTATTGGCGCTGTCGTCCAGCGTGCGCTCAAACCACTGGGTCGCCGCCGTGATGGCTGGGTTCTGCGCGTCGGCGATCAGGTAGCGCGCCAGCGACGCGATGCGCTCGGAACGCATGGGGTTTCGCTTGTACGCCATGGCTGACGAGCCAATCTGCGTCTTTTCAAAAGGCTCTTCGACCTCTTTCAGATGGGCGAGCAGCCGGATGTCGTTGGAAAACTTGTGCGCGCTTTGGGCGATTTGCGCCAGCAGGTTGACGACGCGGCTGTCGGTCTTGCGCGAATAGGTCTGGCCCGACACCGGAACCGAACGCTCAAACCCCATTTTACGGGCGACCAGCCTGTCCAATTCCTTGACCTTTTGATAATCGCCGTCAAACAGCTCTAAAAAGCTGGCCTGCGTGCCCGTCGTCCCCTTGACGCCGCGCGGCAGCAAGGTGTTTTGTACGAATTCCAGCTCCTGCAAATCCAGCAGCAGGTCGTTGAGCCACAACGCAGCGCGCTTGCCGACCGTCGTCGGCTGCGCGGGCTGGAAGTGGGTAAAGCCCAGCGTGGGCAGGTCTTTGTGTTCGCGCGCAAAACCGGCCAGCACGCGGATAACGGCGACCAGCTTGTCGCGCACCAGCTTCAAAGCCTCGCGCATGATAATGATGTCGGTGTTGTCGCCCACATAGCACGAAGTCGCGCCCAGGTGGATGATGGGCATGGCCTTGGGGCAGGCTTCGCCAAAGGTATGGACGTGCGCCATGACGTCGTGGCGCAGCCGCTTTTCATGTCTGGCCGCCGCTTCGAAGTCGATGTCGTCCAGGTGGGCGCGCATTTCATCCAGCTGCTCGTCCGTAATGTTCAGGCCGAGCTCTTTCTCGCTTTCCGCCAGTATGAGCCACAGGCGGCGCCACGTCGAAAACTTGAACTGCGCGGAAAAGAGCCGCTGCATCTCGTCGCTGGCATAGCGCGAAGAAAGCGGCGACTGGTAGCGTGCGTTCTGATTTTGTTCCATAAATCCATCTCCCGGCCGGTTATTTTTCCGAATTGTGTCAAAAACTTGTCAACACCCTCATTCTACAACAAAAAAGGGTCAAATGCAATACGAAGACATCCCGTACGGGCTTTGAAAAAGCCGCCCCGGCAGGGGCGGCTTTCCTGATGCCGGTTTCAGGGCTCAAGCCCTAAAGACGCATAGTAATCCTTGTCCAGGATCAGGCTGGAATAAGCCATTTTATTGGACACAACGGCGGAATAATACTCCTGGTATCCCTCGGGCAGGGGCTCGCCGGCCGTCGGTTCGAGCTCGCCGGTCCGGGTGTTATAGCGCGCTTTTCCCGTGATATAGCTGCGGTTGGACAAAATGACGAGCGGCTTGGCGTCAGAGAAAACGTCCCGCCCCATGAGCAGCCGCGAATCGAAAGCCCAGCCCATCAGGTTGGATACCGTCGGCAGCAGGTCGATGCTGCTGCACGGCTCGTCGATGGTTTCACTTTCCATACCGTGCCGGTAAATGATACAGGCGTTGCGGTACAGTTCGAAATCGGAATCGATCTCGTGCCCTGCCAGCTCAGACAGTTCTTCAAGCGACAGGCCGTACGGGTAATGATCCGCTGACAGCACGATGACGGTGTTTTCCAAAACGCCGGCTTCTTCAAGCCGCTCGAGCAGCAGTTCGAGCGCGCGATCCAGCTCGATATTACAGGCAAGATAGGCCTTTACCCCTTCGGAATAGGGCAGATCCTCGACAAGCGATCGGTTTTTCCCTGCAATGCTGTTGCTCAGAAAATCGTACAGCAAATGCCCGCTCACCGTCATATAATACGTGTGGAAGGGCTCGTCGCGCACATATTCATCAGTGGTGACGTCGATCATCTCAAGATCGGATTCCGGCCACTGATCGGTGATTTCCAGCCCGTTGCCCACGCCTTTGTATTCGTCATACCCCAGGTTGGGGTGAGACTTTTCGCGGCCGTAGTACGTGTAAGTGTGGTTGTGGTAGGCGCGGCAGGAATACCCCAGCGCGCGCAGCTGGTTGCCCGCGGTAAAGGGCAGGGCGTTTTCCGCCGACTGGTACAGGCTCCACACACCCGCTTTTGGATACAGGCCGGTCAGCGCGACATACTCCCCGTCCGACGTGCTGACGCCCCACAGAGGCGTATACCAGTTAGCGAACCTGAACCCTTCGTTCGCCAGCCTGTAAAGGGTCGGCGTCAGCTCCTTGTCAATAGCGTACTGCGAAAACCCCTCGGCCGTGATCCAAATGAGGTTGCAGCCGGCAAACATCCCTGTCTTTTCGTTTTTCGAGCTCGGTTCCAGGCTGCCGAAATACCGGTGCATGTCGGCAATGGTTTCATCGTTTTCAGCGGCGGCAAGCGCCTCGAAATCAATGTCCAGCGCGTTGACACCGTACGTTTCGCGATCCGTCCCGTCGTCTTCGCCGGTTTCTGCCGGCTCGTCCGGCATTTCATCGGGCGACAGCGCCTCGGGCACGGGCGGCGGCGCCTCAACCTCGTATTCCGGTTCAAAGCCGGTCGCCAGGCGCCACAAATCGATGCGCATGGTGCTTACAACCCCAAGCTGCTCCATGGAATAGTCGATGGACACCGTCCGGTAATACAGATCCCACGGGCTGAAATCCTGCGTGCCGGCCAGCGGCAGCGTCAGCCGGCACAGCACATGCAGGCAGGCGGCCATGACAAGCGTCAGTCCCTGCCGGGCAGGGCGGCGCCTTTCAAAGCACAGCACGCACTGCAGCGGGATCCACAGGAAGAAGGGGATGAGCAGCGTGAGCAGCTGAACCCAGTTTCGGCGGATGGTGAAGAGGATCTCGTTGATAAACTCCAGCACCTGCCCGCCGTTGGCCGCCGAATAGACGGTATAATATGTGTAAAAGATGCGGTGGTAAACCATCTGCGATCCGAACAAAAGGGCAGTTCCCAGCACCAGGATCCACGCGATCACACGGTTCAGCCGGCGCGGCAGCGACGTCGACAGCACCCACAGCAGCAACGCCGCCGGGACGCAGAAAATCAGGGAAAGCCACAGCCCCGGGCCGTAAAAATCAGGGACTTCCCAGACACGGAAGGTCCATTCAAAGGCCCACAGCATCCCAAAATAAAAAAGAGGCAGCGCCAGCGGATGGCGCAGTGCGGAAAGGCACAGCCGGGCTGCCCGCTTCAGCGTTTGCGGCATAGAACCCCCTCCTTCGGCGAGGAGTCGTTTTTCGCAATTTTTACTTTATTATATTCACCGGCTGCAAAAAGTTCAAGCCCGCACCGGCAACCTTAAGAATTCTTTCACTTTTTCCATGCCCGGGCGAGCAGCGCGCAGGCCGGCTCGATGTCGTCTGCCGCCAGTCCCCCGTAACTGAGTACGACGGCCGGCTGGTCCGGCCGCCCGGCGCCCAGAGCACGGACGCGCACCCCCTGCGCAGCGGCAGCTTCGACCAGCTCGGCTTCGGACATGCCGTTTGACATTCGTACGGGCATGTGCAGCCCGGTGTGCGTACACAGCGGCTGCGCCCGGCCGCCCAGCGCCTGTTCCAGCGCGCGGACCAGCGCGTCCCGGCGGCCGCGGTAAACGCTGCGGATGCGGTTGATATGCCGTGCAAAATGCCCTTCTTCCATCAACCGGCTGAGGGTATGCTGCTCGAACCGCGACACCGTCGACGCATAATCTCCGTACAGCGTCTGCCAGCGCGTGATAAGCCTTTCGGGCAAAACCATGTACGCCGCGCGGATGGCCGGGGCCAGGCTGCGCGAAAAAGTGCCCAGATAAATGACGCGATCCCCGCCGTCCAGCCCCTGCAAGGCCGGGATAGGCCGGCCGTCAAAACGGAACTCGCTGTCATAGTCATCTTCAATAACGGTTCGGGCGCCCGCGCGCGCCCATTGCAGCAGCTCGGCCCGCCGCGGCGCGGGCATGGTGACCCCCGTCGGAAACTGGTGCGACGGCGTGACGCAGGCGGCGCAGCAGTCAGGCTCCAGCCCGCTGACGCGCATCCCGTGCTGATCGACGCCGGTTGGACAGACCTGCAGACCCGCATTGCGCAAAACGGCGGCCGTCCTGGCGTAACCCGGGCTTTCGACCGCCACTTTCCGCCCGTCCAGCAGCCGTGCCGCCATGCCGAGCAGCGTCTCGCTGCCGGCGCCGATGACGACCTGCGACGGCCTGGCACGCACGCCCCGGTACTCGTGCAGGTATCGCGCCACAGCGCGGCGCAGGCACGGTTCCCCCTGCGTCTCGCCGGGGTTGAGCAGGGCTTCGCCCCCGCGCATGACGTCGCGGCTGATGCGTTCCCATGTGCGCAGGGGGAACAGCGAAGCGTCGATCCCACCGCCGGCAAAGTCATACTGCCACCGCGGCCGCGGCGGGCCGTCTTCTGCCCGGGCCGGGCTTTCGGGCGGCGGGACCAGCCCCTCGATTCCCTGCGGGCAGACATAATACCCGCTTTTGGGCGCCGCCTGCACATACCCTTCGGCGACCAGCATCTGGTAGGCCGAATCGACGGTGTTGAGGCTTAACCCCAGGTGCGCGGCCAGCGCCCGGCGCGACGGCAGGCGCTCGCCCGGCGCCAGCCCGGCGCAGCGGATCTCGCCCAGCAGCATTTCGTACAGCTGGCGGTACAACGGCGCGCCGGACTGAGGGGAAAATGTCAGGTTCTGCATGTCTGCTCCTTTCCGTATGCTTCGCAGCGCACATCTGAACCCCTGTTTTTTTCATATTCTGGCTATTTAAATGGGTCCAATTTTGTCTTACAATAGCACCAGATCGTGATTTTGTCAAATCCCCTGTGGGGAAAACTGGAGGTTTTTCACATGAAAGATGCCCGTGTCCGCCTGATTTGCGTCACGGCGATGTTCGCAGCGCTCATTCTGGTCTGTACGATGTTTGTCAAAGTGCCCGTACCCGCCACGACCGAATACATCCACATCGGCGACGGCGTTTTGTACCTGGCCGCCGCGCTGCTCCCGTTTCCTTACGCCGTCGCGGCGTCAGCCGTCGGCGCGGCTTTAGCCGACGTCCTGGGATCTGCGGCAATCTGGGCGCCGTTCACCTTTGTCATCAAGGCTGTCATGGCCGTGTGCGTTTCCAGGCTGTGCACCCCCGGCTGCGGGCGCGGGCGCATGGCGCTGGCTGGGCTGATCGCCGGCGTGATCAACACCGCGCTGTATTTTGCGTCGAGCGCGATTCTGTACGGCGTCGCGGGCGCGGCCGCCGGCATCCCCTTTAACATCATCCAGTCGGCGCTGGCCGCCGTCATTTTTGTCGTTTTGCTGCCCATGATCCGCACGGCGCTGGCCGGTATGCTGCCGGAACGCCGGTAACGCGTACGCCCCGCAGGATACTGCCATTTTCATGCCGGGCGCCAAAGGCCGTACGGCCTCTGGCGCCTGCCGCAGCTTAGAAGGTGTATAACGTTGAAAATTGAAACGCAGCAGATCCCGTCGCAGTTTGACGGGACCCCCCTTTCCATCCTGTTCGCACTGCCCGAGGAAAATCCTCGGGCTTTGGTGCAGTTTTCGCACGGCATGTGCGAATACAAAGAGCGTTATCTCCCTTTTATGGAATACCTGACCGCCCAGGGCTTTGCCTGCGTGATCAACGACCACCGCGGGCATGGACACAGCGTCCGCAGCGAACGCGACCTGGGCTGGTTCGGTGCCAAGGGACAGGGCGCCGAAGGGCTTTTGCAGGATCTGTATCAGGTAACCGGGCTGCTGACCGCCCGTTTTCCCGGCCTTCCCCTGTTCCTGTTCGGGCACAGCATGGGCTCGCTCGCCGCACGCTGCTACGCGCGGCGGTGGGACAGCCGTCTGAACGGCCTGATTGTCTGCGGCTGCCCGGGATACAACCCGGGCGTGACCTTTGGACGCGCCTACTGCCGCATGCTGACCGTTTTGGGGGCGCAAAAGCATAAAAGCCCCCTGCTCGCGTCGCTGATGTTCGGTTCTTTCAACCGCATGGCGGGCGGTCACGGCCTCAACGGCTGGATCTGCCGCAACCCCGACACGGTGGCTGCTTATAACCAGGATCCCCTGTGCGGCTTCGTCTTCACCGTCAACGGGTTTGAATCGCTTTTTGACTTGATGGTCGAGTGTTACAGCCCGTCCGGATGGCGCATGGACAACCCGTCCATGCCCATTCACTTTATCTCCGGCGGCGACGACCCCTGCCGCGTCAGCGACGCGCGGTTTTACGAGGCTGGCGAGTTTTTGCGCCGCGCCGGATACCGCCAGGTGACGCAGAAGCTGTACCCCGGGCTTCGCCATGAAATCCTGAACGAGGGCGAGATGCAGGTCTGGCGCGACGCCGCCGGCACGCTGCTCGGCTGGCTTGAGCCCGTCCCGCCGATCTGACGCCCTGCCGGCGTGCAGAAAGCCCCGTACCGCATTGGTACGGGGCTTTCTGTGTTTCGCCGTTTAATCGCGGCTGTCGGCCACCAGCAGCCGCACCTGGCCGCCGCTTGACGCTGCCCTGTCGATATAGGCGCTCAAAAGATAGCCGTCGGCCAGCACGGTTTCCAGAGCCTCTGTCCCCTCGAGCCACAGCCCGGAGCCGCTGAGATAATAGATCTGCACTTTATTCGAAATACGCACTTCATCGATGCCGCACTCGGCATACCAGCTGCCGTCCTGCATGAAAAAGTCGCTGCTTGTCATGCTGCCAGCCCGGGTGAGCTTTTGAATATCATAAACCCGCTGATACCCGTAATCGGTCTGCCCCAGCACAATGCCGGCATAGCTGTTCGTGCCGCTGGCGATGGTGCAAAGGTATTTTTCGCTGGTTCCTCTGCTGTTGGTCAGGGTGGCGGCGCTGTTGTAAGCGTCCATCCCGTTGGTTCCCAGGTTGATGCCCGCCTCGTCGGGGTACAGGGTCAGCCTGCCGTACTCATAGCAGTTGCCGGTCACCGCTTCGAGCAGGATTACATCGATCTGCCCGGCTTCATTGACGCGGTAATAGCTGACGTCGCTGGCCGACAGGCTGTCCGTCCAGTCGATGGCGCTCAGATCTGCCGACGCTTCGCCCTGGTTTCCTTCCAGGTCATAGACATACCCTGTGCCTGCCCATTCATAAACCGAGCACGCCGGCGCGAGCTCACGCTTGCCCAGTGTACGGGCCTCGAGGTCGATTTTGGCTCCGTCCCGCGAGGGCACATGGCAGGACAGGGATGTGGCCGATGTCGCCTGGACGCGGACCAGCCCGCCGAGCGACGATTCTTCGTAATTCATGTTGTCGGCCGACAGCGTCAGCCCGCTGCCGCACAGGGTGACGCTCCGCCCGTCTTCGGCGAGCACGCCGATCATCTCGGCTGAAAGCCGTACCGTTGAAATGGCGGCCGCGACCTTGTTGTCGTCGGTCAGCAGCAGGGTGACGCGGTCGCCCAGATCGACGCCGGCCAGCGTGTCCCACGCACATTCCAGCACTTCAAGGGTACAGCCCGCCATCGTGACGGTCTCGGCCGCGGTCACGTTGGGCGAAGCACCCGTCAAATAGCCGGTCAGGCGGTAGTCAGATACGCACAGCACCCCCGCCGCCGTATCGTAATAACCGACGTCATACCGCGCCAAATCGTCTTCCGACGCGGCTGCGCCGTTTTTGGTAATGGTATAGGTCTTATTGGCAATTCCCAGCGCGCGGGCCAGCGAGCTGGCCGCCGACGTCGTCTCGGCCACCGCCGCGTCCGACGTCGACAGCGTTCCCCCGGGCAGGTAGACGCAGACGACGGCGCCGTCGGAATCGCGGTACAGCCGTGCCGTACGGCCTGTGCGGCCGTCAAGCTCCAGGTACCCGCTTGTGCTGTACTGCGCGCTTTCACCGCCGGAAACGACGACAGCGCCCGGTGAAATGCGGTATTCCGTCCCGTCCTGTGCCGTCAGCGACGACGCTGTCGCGCTTTTGATGATCAGTTCGGCGCTGCCGCCGTTCTCGGGCACAAAGCCCAGGACATTGTCGGCGCTGTCGAGCAGCAGAGTGCCCAGGCTGCCTTCCAGCACCTCGCTCTGGGCCCTGCCCTGGGCATAGTAGGAAAGCCCGTCCGTCCCATTCAGCGAATAGACCATGAGCAGGCCTGTGCCGCCGCCGTGCTCGGCGCCGGTTTCCAGCAGGATGACCTCTTCGGTCGACGCGACGCCGTCAATGGTCTCGTAAAACGCCTGATCGCTGCCGTTCACGGTCTGCCTGACCGCCCGGTAAAAAAGCACCGCAGCCTGGCCGCGCGTAATGGCCTGGTAGTCCGTCAGCCCCAGCCCGTCAGACAGGCCGAGGGACTCGCAGTAGCCGGTGTAGTCCTGGGGCCAGACCGATCCCGTCTCGGCCGATGTGTAGCCGAGCAGCCGCAGCAGAATGGTGGCCGCCTGTCCGTAGGTCACCGGCTCTTCCGGGCCGAAGGTCCCGTCGCCGTGGCCCGAAACCAGGCCCTCGCTCGCCGCGAGATTGACATAGCCGTTGTACCACGCCAAACCCGGCACGTCGGAAAACATCGTCCGGCGCGCATAGGCGCCGGCCTGCTCAGACAGGCCCATGGCGTTGACGGCCATGGTGCACAGCTCGGCGCGGGTCAGCGTGCCGCCGGGCTCAAAGGTCGCAGCCGATGTGCCCGAAATGATGCCAAGCCCCTGCAAAACAGCGGCGGCCGTCGCCGTTTCGGGATCTGAAATATCGGTAAACGCCGCCTCTGCTCCGCCTGCCAGAGCGAGCAGGCACAGCATAAAGCACGTTACCATCGCGATAAGGGATTTTTTCATAATTTTCCTCCTGTCTGCGTTAATCGGCCCGCAGGGCGTCGACCGGCTGCAGCGCTGACGCCTTGACGGCCGGATACATGCCAAAGCCCACTCCCATTGCCAGCGAAAAGGCGAAGGCGGCGACCGTCATCCAGACGTCGGGCAGCAGGATCATGTCGTAAATGGCCTTGCCCAGAATGAGCGACCCGGAGTAGCCGATGAAAATGCCGATGACTCCGCCGCACCCCGACAAAACGGTCGATTCGACCAGAAACTGCGAAATAATGGTGCTGCGCTGTGCGCCGATGGCCTTTTTGATGCCGATTTCGCGTGTCCGTTCGGTGACGGTGACCAGCATGATGTTCATAATGCCGATGCCGCCTACCAGCAGCGCAATGCCCGCGACGCCGCCCAGTACGACCTGCAGCGAAGCCGTCTCGTCTTCGGCCGCTTCCATGGCGTCATTGCCGTTTTCAACGTCGTACTCGCCCGTGTTTGTGTCAATATTTTCGATCAGCCAGTCTTCAACGGCTGCCATGACCGCCGACATCCCGGTTGACGACGTCACCTTGACGGTAAACCCGGTCACCGAATCGGTGCCCAGCATCTGCCGGTTGAGCGTATAGGGCACGACGATGGCGTCGTCCATCGACGATTCTTCGCCGCCGTCTTTTTGATAAAAGGTCCCCACCACGGTCAGCGGCGTCCCGTTGACCATCAGGGTTTCGCCCACCGCTTCACGGAACCCGAACAGCTCGTCGGCCACATAAGACCCGATGACGCAGACCCTGCTGCGGGCGTCGATGTCTTCGGCCAGCAGATCACGGCCCTCGTCAAGGGTGTAATTGTTGCAGGCCGACCACTGTTCGTTGCCGAAATACAAAATCGCCGTATCGTTGACGTTGCTGTAATATTTCAGCGTGCCCGACGCCGACGCGCTGGGGGTGACGCCGGTAATCTGGTCAGCCAGGCTCTCGCTGACCCAGCTCATAAACTCGCCCGACTGATCCATCGTGTTGGTGCGATCAAAATTGATGATGCTGACATTGACCTTGTTGACGCCCTGCTTTTCATAATAGGCGGTCAGGTCGGCGTTGTAGCCCTGTACGACCGATACCAAAATGAGCACCGCGCCGACGCCGATGATAATGCCCAGCATGGTCAAAAACGAGCGGATCTTTTTATCTTTTATCGACTCAAAAGCCATCAGGACAGAATCCACTGCTGCACCTCCTAGAGATTTTCGTTGAGAGGCCTGGACTCGTCGGGCGTGTTGCGATAGTCCTCGGTGATATGGCCGTCCTGCAGCCGCACGACCCGTTCCGCTTTGGCAGCAATGCCGTTGTCGTGGGTGATGAGGATGACCGTCGTGCCGCCCCGGTGCAGGTCGCGCAGGATCTCCAGGACCTGCTGGCCCGTCTTGCTGTCGAGCGCGCCGGTCGGCTCGTCAGCCATGATAATGGGGGATTTTGTCGCAATGGCACGCGCAATGGCGACGCGCTGCTGCTGCCCGCCCGAAAGCTGGGCCGGCCGGCTTTCGGCCTTTTCAGTGATCCCGACGGCGTCGAGCGCTTCCAGCGCGCGCTGGTACCGTTCCGCCGGGCGCACCCCCTGATAGGTCATGGGCAGGGCGACGTTTTTCCACACCGGCAGCGACGGGATCAGGTTATAGCCCTGGAAAATAAAGCTGATTTTCCGGCTGCGGATCTCTGCCAGCTCGCGCTCTGTACGGTGGGCAACGGGCGTGCCGTCCAGCATGTATTCGCCGCGGGTCGGCACATCCAGGCAGCCGAGAATGTTCATCATGGTCGATTTTCCCGAACCCGACGCGCCGACGATGGCAACGAACTCGCCGTAATCGATGGACAGGCTGACGCCATCGAGCGCCCGGACCTCGTTTTCCATGCCCTCGGCGTAAATTTTGTAAAGCTCGTTAATTTCTATCAGCTGCATAGCCGTTCCTCAGTTCCGCCCGCCCGGCATACTGGGCATTCCGCCGCCAAAGTCAGGCATGTTCCCGCCGCCGAAATCAGGCATGTTCCCTCCGCCGAAGTCAGGCATATTCCCGCCGCCTTCGCCTTCGACGATCGAGGTCGAGTCGCCGCCCGACGGCGCGCTGTTCTGATACCGCAAAAAGACTTCCTGATCCTGTTCGGCCCCCGAGAGAATCTGGATATAATTTTCGTTGTAATCGCCGACCTCAACCGGTACGGCGTAATAGCCTTTGGGAAAATCTGTGACGCTGCCGCCGGCTGCGGCGGGGTCGACGGTGTTTTCCGGCTGTTTGTCCGAGCGGACAATCAGATAATATCCGTCGTCATAGGTGCACAGGGCGTTGAGCGGGGCCAGCACGGTCTCGGTCAGGGCGTCGCCGCCGCTGGTGTCGATGGCGTAGTACACCGTGACGCCCGAAGACAGCTCGCCCTGCGAATCGATGGTGATGGTGGCGGCAAAGGTGCTGACGCCGCTGCTGTTGGACGTCGCCTCAAGGCTGAGATAGGTCAGCGTGGCCGGATAAAAGACCGTGTCTGACGACGTGGTCCGGTAAACGGTCACTTCCATGCCCTCTTCCAGGTAATCCGCGTTGAGCTCGTCGACGTTGATGGAAATTTCCATGGATTCCTGGTTGTAAATTGAAATGCTGCCCGTGTCCGTCCCCGTCATCCAGTTGGTGTTGTAGTAAGCCGAAACGACCTGGCCGCTGATGTCGGCGTAGCGGGTGTACTCGGTATCAATTTCTTCCTGCAAATCGGCGATGTTTTTTTCATAATTGTCGATCTGCTTTTGCAGCGTTTCAAGCTGGGTCTCGTATTCCGAAGCGTCGACGGTAAACAGCAGATCGCCCGCCTCGACCCTCCCGTAGTCGATCACGTTGACCTGCGTCAGCTCGCCCGAGGCGCCGGCCGTGATACTCTGCGCGCGGTTGTATTCGAGTTCGGCGTCGCCGGCGGCATAAATTTCGCCGGCCGCGCCGCCGCTCACCCACCCGGTCACTGTCGTCCCCTCGCTGAACGATCCGGGATTGTCAACGCTGACCGTCACGGCGAAACATTCCATGCCCTCGGGTGTGACATAATCGACATACTGCACGTCGGTCACCGTCCCCGTGCGCGTCATCATCTGATCCTGCACCGACAAGGTGACATCCATTCCGGTGCGGATAACGTCCTGATATGCATAGCTGAAATACAGGGTCGCTTTCATTGTGCTGTCGTCGATAAGCGTGGCCAGCACAGCCCCGTTCTGCACATTGTCGCCCTGCTCGACCTGCACGTCTTCGATGCGTCCGGAAAAATCAGCGGTGACGCGCTGGTTGGCGATGCTTTTCTGCAAATCGCTCACCTGCTCATACACCGTGTCCAGATTGACTTCATACTCTAAAAGCTCGTCTTCAGCGTCTGACGAGTCGAGCACATACAGCAGATCGCCCGCCTTGACATCCTGCCCTTCTTCCACATGCCATTCCAGCACGGTCCCGCTGATTTCATAGGTCACCGAATCGGCCGGCGTCGTGGTTCCCGATCCCTCGATGGCTTCGTTGAGCGTGCCGTACGTCAGCGTACCGGTAACGGCTACCCGCTCTTCTTCAGCGCCAAACAGCAGGTACAGGCCGCTGGCTGAACCGGTCAGCAGCGCGGCGACAATGACGCAGATGAGAATCCTTTTGCGCAGCCTGCCGCGCGGGCGCATCCTTTTTTCCGTCTTTTGACCGTGCACCGGTTTCTTCCAAAACCGCCGCGTTTTTTTATCGGCTGCGGGTTCTGCCGCGCCGTTTTCAGGCGCTGTCATCGGTTTCATAAAAGCCCTCCGTTTCAAACAGTGTGCGCTCATCATACCCCCTTTACCTTAAATAAACCTAAAAGGGAAAACAGGATGTCGATATTTTCCCTCCTGCTTCGGCACTTTTCATTTTCAGCACTGAAAAGCCGTGTCTTTCCAGCGCTTATATGGTATAATGTCGTTGATTTAAAGCCGTTTTTTATCTTGATTTAAGGTTGAGGCGTAAAAATATAAAGCAGGAGGTGACGCGACATGCGCCTGTTGCTGGCAGAAGACGAACGTTCCCTTTCCCGTGCCATTGTCGCCATTTTAGAACACAGCCACTATTCGGTCGACGCCGTGTACGACGGCGAGGACGCGCTGGCCTATCTTGAAGCCGGCAACTATGACGGGCTGATTTTGGATCTGATGATGCCCAAACTGGACGGGCTGACCGTGCTGCGCATTTTGCGCGCCCGGGGCAGCCGGCTGCCCGTCCTCATCCTGACGGCCAAATCTGAAATCAGCGACAAGGTCGAGGGGCTGGATTCCGGCGCAAACGACTACCTGACCAAACCCTTTTCCACCGCCGAGCTTCTGGCGCGCATCCGGGCCATGACGCGCAGCCAGACCGCGCAGCCGACTTCGCGCATCCAGGTCGGCAACATCACGCTCGACCGCACGACCTTTGATCTGTCGTCGCCGTCCGGCAGCTTCCGGCTGGCCAACAAAGAGTTCCAGATGCTCGAGCTTTTGATGAACAACCCCCGCCAGCTCATCCCGTCCGAACGCTTTCTGGAACGCATCTGGGGCTATGACAGCGACGCCGGGATCAACGTGGTATGGGTGTACATTTCATATCTGCGCAAAAAGCTGGCCGCTCTCGGTGCCGACATCGAGATCCGCGCGGCGCGCAACGCCGGATATTCACTGGACATGCGCCATGATTAAAAAATTGCAGGTCCGTCTGATCGCCGTCGCCATGCTGTCGCTCCTTCTGGTTCTGGTTGTCATCATCGGCAGCATCAACCTGTTCAACTTCAGGCGCATCGCCCATGATTCCGACGGCGTCCTGCGCTTTTTGTCCGATCACGGCGGGACGTTTCCGTCGTCCGAGCCGCCTTTTGACGATTGGCCCGGCCCGGGGCCGATGTCCCCTGAGCTGCCCTTCGAGCTTCGTTACTTTTCTGTCGAGCTCGCGGCCGACGGCAGCGCCGTCTCGACCAATACGGCCCGCATCGCCGCCATCGACGATGAAACGGCGGTCGACTATGCGCTCAGGGTCGCGCGCCGCGGCGACGAATACGGTTTTATCGGGGAATACCGCTTTTACGCGCAGCCCAGCTCGCAGGGCGGCCGCCACATTGTCTTTCTCGACTGCGGCCGCACCCTGGCCACCGCCCGGGATTTTCTCGTCACCAGCTGCTGGGTCAGCCTGGCGGGGCTGCTCGCCGTTCTTCTGCTTGTCATCCTGCTGTCCCGGTACTTTGTCCGGCCTATTTCCGAAAGCTATGAAAAACAGCGGCGTTTCATCACCGACGCGGGGCATGAGATCAAGACCCCCATCACCATTATCAGCGCCGACGCGCAGCTTCTTGAAATGGAAATTGGCGACAACGAGTGGCTGCGGGATATCCAGGCCCAGTCCAAACGCCTGGCTGATTTGACGGGCGATTTGATTTACCTGGCCCGCATCGAAGAACTGCAGGACCGGCTGCCCATGATAGAGTTCCCCTTTTCCGATCTTGTGAGCGAGCTGGCCCAGTCCTTTCAGGCGCCGGCCGCGGCGCAGGGGAAATCGCTTGCCATCGACGTTGAGCCCATGCTCACCCTGTGCGGCGATGAAAAATCCCTGCGCCAGCTGGTGTCCATCCTGCTCGACAACGCGCTCAAATACTCCGACGCGGGCAGCTGTATTTCCGTTTCCCTGCATCCCCAGGCGCGCTACCTGTGCCTGAAGGTGTGCAACGTCACGCACTCGATCGAGCCCCGGGATCTGGATCGCATTTTTGACCGGTTCTATCGGGCCGACCCGTCGCGCAGCTCGCAAAGCGGCGGCTACGGCATCGGGCTGTCCATCGCCAACGCCGTTGTCGCCGCCCATAAAGGGAAAATCAGCGCCTCGGCCCCCGACGCAAACACCCTGCACATCACCGTGCTGCTCCCTTCCGGATAGTAAAAAAAGCCCGCGGATCGATGCGATCCGCGGGCCTTTTGCCGTTGTTTACCGGTGTTCTCTCAGGTACTGCATGACCAGCAATCCGCTTTCCAGCTGAATGGACACCAGCTTGCGGATGGGCACGGCCTCGTAATCGATGGCCTCTTCCAGGTATTGCGCCAGCTTTTCAAAAGCGGCCAGCGATTTTTCCCGGCCGGCCTGCATTGCGGCGCGCTTTTCGGCGTCGTCTCCCGCCCGTTCCAGTTCGTGTTCGTGCATCCGCACCAGCACGCCGAAGGACAGCAGCTTGTAGACCTTGTTGACGAGCGTGTTGGAAAACACTTCGGCGACCGTCGCTTTCTTGGCGTATTCCGGGTTTTCCTGCACCATTTTACGCGTCGCGCCGCTGGTCGAACGCGTCGTAAAGGAATCGAGCGTCGTCTTAAACGGGTTGTCCGCACCGACATACGGGGCGGCCGCGGCGACGGCGTCCCGGATAAAATCGTTGCTCGCGTCTTCAAAATCCAGCTTTTCCAGCACGACGTCGCGGCGCACCCGATCGCTTTCCGACCGGTCATCAATCCGCTTGTCAAAGAAATAGGGCAGCTCGGTCACCAGCGTGAACGCGCCGCAGGCCTTTTCTGCGTATTCAGCGCTGCAATCGCCCTGCTTGATCCGGTTTGCCAGATCCGTGACGCCGTTGCTTTCCATGTAATCATAACTGTCGCGCGTCGACGTCTTTTGGTAAATCGCCGGCGCGTATGCCTTGCAGTACGGCATTTCAGGTTCGCCCAGGTTGAGCGGCACCTGCTGGCGGTTGGCCGCCGCGTACATCTGTTCGCGGATTTCAGGCACGTCGTGCGAAACATACCAGTAGACGCCGCCGAACCCGGCGTTGTGCAGCGAATAGACAAACCGCGGCCGGATTTCGTCGATCAGCTTCATCATGGCCTGCGTCTCCGGGATAGGCGAGTGGAAATGCAGGTCCTTGTAGTCGATGGGAAAGGTCCAGTCGACCTGCTGATGGCCGGCGGGACGGAAAAAATTGCGCGCGTAATGGGTGATGGTGAAGGGGCCTTTGAACCACCCCTCGTTCAGCCGGGTCGCATCGCAGTCCCACGACTTGACGATATAGCATGTGTACCCCAGCGCTTTCTGCAGTTCAGGGCTTTCCGCCAGCTTCCACGAAAAATGTTCGAGCAGCATGGCGCCGATCGGTTCATTGGGGTGCGGGCAGCCGAACAGCAGGGCGTTTTCCGGCCCGCTGCCGATTTTCAGGCAGTACAGCGGGCTGCCGGCCCGCGAACGCCCGATTTCCGTCAGCGTCACACATTCCGGGTGGGCTTCGGCCAGCCTTTTCGAGCTTTCGTCCATTTCGTCTACCGTCATAAAGGTCTTGTAATCGGGGATACTGTCAAGCAGTTTCTGAAAAATTTCCTGCATCTCAACTCTCCTTTCTCGATGTGAACAAGCAGTCCCGGCGGAATGCCGGGACTGTTTGTGCGTTTATTCGAGGCCCATATGCTTTTTGACAAAGGCCAGGACTTTGGGATAGCAGTCAAGCTTGTTTTTGAGCTTGCTCAGGCCGTGGCCCTCATCAGGATAGACCAGCATCTGCGCGTCGACGCCGCGGCTTTGCAGGTATTCCATGGTCTGGTGCGCTTCGCTGACCGGCACGCGCGGATCGTTCTGGCCGTGGATGATCATGAGCGGCCCGCGGATACCGTCGACAGCGGCGACGGGCGAAACGTTGAACAGCGTCTCGCGGTCATGCGCCAGGGTGCCGTATTCGCTCTCGCGGTGCGGGCGGCGGTACGGCGCGGTGTTTTCAAGGAAGGTCACCAGGTTGAACATGCCGACCGTGCAGACGGCGCAGCACCACAGCTCGGGGTAGCGCGCGGCGCACGACAGCGTCATAAAGCCGCCGTAGCTTGCGCCCATGACGCCGATGCGGTCTTTGTCGGCCACGCCGGTTTCGACCAGATGCTTGACCAGCGCTTCGATGTCCTTGACGCTGTCCAGGCGTTTTTCGACGTCGTCCAGGTGGGAATAGCGCTTGCCGTAGCCCGTCGAGCCGCGCACGTTGGGTTCGACGACGGCGATGCCCTGCGAGACATAGTACTGCAAAAGTTCTTTGCCGGTCAGGCCGGGGCGGCTCTGCCCTTCGGGCCCGCCGTGGATCGACACCATGACGGGCAGGTTTTTGGCCTCTTTGCCGTGCGGGACATAGAGGAAGTACGGGACTTCGAGCCCGTCGAACGATTGAAAGGAATGTTTGGTCGCTTCGGTCAGATCGTCAGCCGTCAGGCCCTCGGACATGCTGCAGCTTAAACGGCGCAGGGCGTCTTTCTGCATGTCGAGCACCCACACGTCCTGCGGGCGCTTGCCGCTCGTAACGGTAAAGGCCAGGCGCAGCCCTTCGGGCGCCCACGAAACCGAACCGAACACCCCTTTGGGCGGCTGCGGCAGGTTGCAGAACGCCTTGTCCTGCAAGTCGTACACATACAGGGACGAGTAGCCGTCTTCATTGACGAGCGCGGCGAGGTAGCGGCCGCACGGCGACAGGGCGATCTCTTCGACATCCCACGGGAAGGTCAGGACGTCTTCGTATTTCCCTGTCGCGACGTCGCAGCGGGCGACACGGAAGAAATCGCTGTTTTCGTCGGTGATGAAGTAAAACGCCGAGGAATCGGGGGTAAAGACCGGGTGGGTCGCGGCCGAAACCGTCGTGGTGTCGGGGCGGCGGCAGGGTTTGCCGGTCTCGGTGTCCACCATCCACAGCGCGTTATTCGACGCGCCGAGCAGCTTGTTGTACAAAAGGTATTTCCCGTTGGGCGACAGCGCGGCCGGGGTGTTGTAGTTGTCGGTGTTTTGCAGAATCATGCGCTTTTCGCCCGACTCTGTATCCAGGGCTTCGATGTCAAAGGTCTGTTTGTCGCGCGCGTTGCACGAAAAGACCAGCGTCTTGCCGTCCGGCATGAGCCCGCCGAGGAAGAAGCGGGTTGCGGGGTCGCCCGTCACGTCACGCGGCCCGTCCTGGCCCAGGATGTAAAGCTGTTCGTTTTCCGTGCCGCCCACATCCGAGCTGTAAACAATGACGCCGTCTTTGGAGTAAAGGCGCCAAATCTGCTCCTGCGTGGAATACAGGGCCTTGCTTTCGCCGGTGCACGAGTCGGCGCGCACAATGGTCTTGCCGCCGGTCCCGGTCTGCACAAACAGGACGTGATTTTTGTCCAGCCACCGCACAGCCTTGCAGCTGCCCATGCTGAGATAGGTCTGAAGTTCGCTCATCGTTCTCTGCACCCTTTCGTCTATGGTATTGGCGTTCGCCGCTTCTATTGTACCATAAAATCCCCGCTTGTACACCCTTTAGTCGAGCAGATGACAGCTGGCCGTATGGCCCTCTTCCACTGTCTTTACTTCCGGATACTGCTGAAAGCAGCGCTCGCAGGCCATGTGGCAGCGCGGAGCAAAATAGCATCCCGGTCCGGGATTGATTGGCGTCGGCGGCTCGCCGCTGATCGCAATCGGAGTGGTTTTTTTGTCAAAATCCAGAGACGGGAAATTCGATATTAAGACCTGTGTGTACGGATGCCGGGGGCTTTTAATCACCTGCTCCGCCTGCCCCATTTCGACGATGCGCCCCAAATACATGACTGCGACACGGTCGGCGACATAATTGGTAACCGCAATGTCATGGCTGATAAATACCATCGCCATATGATACTCATGCACCAGACTCATCAAAATGTTGAGCAGATCCGCACGCACTGAAACGTCCAACATGGAAACCGGTTCGTCCGCAATGACGAGCAGCGGGTTTAACAGCATGCTGCGCAGCACTGAGATTCGCTGCAGCTGACCGCCGGACAATTCATGCGGCCAGCGCGACAGATAGTCTTCAGCCGGGGTGATTCCCAGTTTTTCCAGCCCGTCACAGATAATCTGGCGCCGGTTTTCCACACTGTCGCCGATATTGTGGATGATCAGCGGCTGCATCAGGATATTTTCAATATCGTGCCGCGGATCAAAGGTCTCGAACGGGTTTTGAAACACGATCTGGACTTTGCGCCGGAAAGCCCGTATATCCCGCTTGCCGATGCTGGCATAATCCTGGCCGTCCAGCTCCAAATGCCCGTCAAAAGGCCGTTCCAGCATGGCGAGCATGCGTCCCAGCGTTGATTTTCCGCAGCCCGACTCGCCGATGATCCCCAGCACTTCCCCGTGGCGCAGCGTCAGGCTGACATCGTCGACCGCTTTAACCCATTGTTTTGGCTTTTGCGTAAACAGCTGCGTCAGGTTCCGTTTTTGACTATACCACTGCCGTGCATTTTCCACCTTGAGCAATACGTTTTCCATATCAGTCCCTCCCCCAGAAGTGACAGGCTACCGTATGCTGCGTAGCCGCTTCCTGTGGCTGAGGCCGCTGCTTGCGACATTTTTCCTGCGCTTTCGGGCAGCGCGGGGCAAAGATGCAGCCCGGTACTTCTTCTTTGAGATCAGGCAGCGTGCCCGGAATCCCCCGAATCATTTTTTTGCCGCTTTCGAGCGTCGGGAACGACGAAATCAGCCCCTGTGTGTACGGGTGCAGCGGTTCTTCGATAACCGACCGGACAGGGCCTGTTTCCATAATGTATCCGGCGTACATGACGGCGACACGGTTGCACGTCTCCGCTACGACGGAAATATCATGTGTAATCAGCAGGCTGGACACGTGGAAGTCGTGCTGCAGCCGCTTGATCTCGCCAATGACCTGGCCCTGCGTTACAACGTCAAGAGCCGTTGTCGCCTCATCAAAGACAACGATTTTCGGGTCAAAAATCAAACTGAGCGCTATACAGATACGCTGCAGCATTCCCCCGGACAGCTGATGCTGATACATCCCCAGCACGCGATCGGTCAAATTGACGACGCCCAGCAGGCGGGTGATGGCTCCATCCGATTCCGCCCGCGAAGATCCCGGCCGATGCACCTTGTAAATATCATGAATCTGTTCGCCGATTTTATAGACCGGGCTGAAGCTGTTCATGGACTTTTGAAAAACCACAGAAATTTCCCGCCAGCGGATGCTCCGCATCTCTTTTTCCGGCAGGCCGATCAGGTTTTTCCCGTTGAAAACAGCCTGGCCGCGCACCTCTGCGTTATCGGCCAGCAAATCCAGGATTCCCATGGCCAGCGTGCTCTTCCCAGAGCCGGATTCACCGACAATCCCCAGCGCGTCTGACTCAAAAAGATCCAGATTTATATCATTGGCCGCGCGGACCATACCGGACGGCGTGCGATACCCAATATTGACATCGCGCAGGCTGAGCAATGGATTTTGTGTCATTTCTGCCGCCTCCTTATTGTCTGAGCCTGGGATTTAAGACATTATTAAGCCCGTCGCCAATCATGTAAAACGTTGCCACTGTGATGATAATTGCAATGCCCGGGAACGTGGCAACCCACCAAGCCGAGGTCATGACATTGCGCCCGTTGAAAATCATCTGCCCCCAGCTGATTGCATTCGGATCCCCCAACCCGAGAAAGCTTAAGCTGGCTTCCGTCAAAATGGCCGTTGCGATCTGCATGGTGGTGTTTGAGATGATCGGGAAAATGCCGTTGGGGATGACGCACGAGAACAGGATTTTCCGTTCAGACATTCCCACCGCCCGCGCGCCTTTGACAAAAGTCCGCTCGCGAAGCGACATTGCCTGGCTGCGCATAACGCGCGCGTTGCCCGGCCAGCTGGTGAAGCCTATGACCAGCATAACGTGGAAAATGCTGCTGCCGAAAATGGCCACCACCAGAATAATCAGGAAGAAGGTCGGGACCATCAGAAAGATATCGATGATCTGCGATAAAATACGGTCGATCTTTCCGCCGTAATACCCCGCAAAGGCGCCGACCAAAGTGCCCGTCATGCCGGAAATGGCCGCCGCCACTACACCGATCATCAGTGAAATCCGGGTTCCGTACACAATTCTTGAAAACATGTCCCGCCCCAGGTGATCGGTTCCCAGCCAATAGTCCCCGCTGGGCGGCAGCTGCGCCACGTCAATGAATTCTGTGGGCGAAAAAGGCGCTATCACGTCAGCCAGCAATGCGACCATCAGGATAAACACCAGCATACACAGCCCGACCATGGCGCGGCTGTTGTGCGTATAGTTGTGCACAAATTCCCTGAGCTTCCGCCAGTCTTTCACTTTGGTTTTTTCCATATCCACCCCTCCTCAGCTGAGCCGAATCCGCGGATCGGCCACTGCATAAATCAGGTCGACAAGGATCATCCACACAGCTACTGATATGGACAAGATTAAATAATTGCCCATCAGCATCGGGTAATCCCGGGTTTGAATCGCCGAGAGTACCAATGTACCCATGCCCGGCCAGGCAAAAACAATCTCTGTTGCCGCCGATCCGCCGATGATATAAGCCAGCCGGATGCCGAATGTCGTGATTGTTGGCAGCATTGCCTCGCGGAACAGGTATTTCCGATACACTTTCTTCCGATCCATCCCGGCCGCTTTAAACAGGTTGACATAATCGTTTTTAACGACCTGCATCATCGAGGAACGCCCTATGCGGAAATAGGCCGGCACGCCGACCAGCGCCAACGCGCCTGCCGGCAGAATCAGGTGTTTGGCCACATCCAGCACATGCGCCCACCCGGTATACCCGGCGCGCGCATCGATCATGCCTGCTGTCGGAAGCCACCCAAGATAAGAAGCAAAAAACAAAATCACGATCAGGCCCAGCCAAAAGGCCGGCATTGAATACAAGACGTAAGCGATATAAGAGATAATATTATCCAGCAGCCCACCCGGCTTGCGCGAAGCGACAATGGCCAGCGATGTGCCGATTACGAGCGCAATCACCGCGCCTGTCAGCGACAGCAGCAGCGTCGGTCCCAGGCGCTCGCTGATAACGTCAAAGACAGGACGGCCGTAAATGATAGATGTACCCATGTCGCCTTTCAGCAAGTTTTTCAGGTAGGCGAGCAACTGCACAAATATCGGTTTGTCCAGCCCGTATTTGGCTTTGAGAATATCGATTTGTTCTTGTGACGGGTTATCCTGTCCAGCCAGAATGGTAATGGGGTCGCCCGGTGCCAGACGGATGAGAACAAAGTTGAGTACAAAGACAAACAGTACTGTCAATACTGCCGTCAGGAATCTCTTCAATAGATATCTGCTCATAGCGCTACCCCCTTAAAAACGGCCCCGGATTGCACTCAAGGCGCGTGCCTCTCTGTGTTTCCGGGGCCGGCCTTTCGGTTTACCCGTTACTGAATCATGGCGGGATCGTTAAAATATGTTAACGCAAAACTGTTGAACGACAGGCCTGCGTCAATGCCTTCACGCGAACGCGGCGTACCCTCGAGCTTGGAGCTGTAAGCATAGAAAGAGTCAATTTCTATCAGGGGTACAATCGCTAAGTCGTCGTGCAGCATTTTCTGCGCCTCTTTATACATATCGCCGCGTACGGTCTGATCGGTTTCCTGCACAGCTTCCATCAGCAGCTCGTCGAGCGCGGGGTTGCTGTACGGCCCGCAGATTTTGTTTGCGCCGTCTGTGGCAAAGCGGCCATACATATTGTGGGGATCCGGGCCCTGAAAACCGTTGCTGATCGTCAGGTCAAAGTTTTCTTCCTCACGGATTCGCGGTGTCCAGGCGCTCATTTCCAGTGTGATGATATTGAGTTCAATGCCGACTTCCTTGAGCTGTTCTTTAATGACGGCCGCCATATCGCTGACGCTCTGGCTCTGCCAGTTGACCATCTCAAGCGTCATGCGGTAGCCGTTCGAACCGACCGGGTAGCCGGCTTCATCCAGCAGTGCGTTCGCCGCGTCGGGATCATATTCCGGGGTCACGTCGACGTCGTTGTACGCCCACGAAATGACCGGCGTATAATATCCCTTGGCCGCCGCGCCGTAGCCCAGGAACACACGGTCGAGAATTTCTTCCTGGTTGATGGCCATGGCGATGGCTTCACGCACTTTGATGTCCTGCAGGATCTCGCGGCCGAAATTAAAGCCCATATAGTAGCGCGACGGGCCGGCGTTGGTTCCGGTGGTAATGTCCGGATTGGCCTTCAGCGCTTCCGCGTCGCTAAGCGGGGGCGAGCCGATCATGTAGTCCGCTTCGCCATTGAGCAGCGCCTGCTCCGCTGTGTTGACGTCCGCGATGAGCTGGACGACCAGCTTGTCTACATATGGACGGCCCAGGAAGTAATCTTCATTGGCTTCCAGTTCGATGCTGACGCCCTGGTTCCAGGCGACGAACTTAAACGGGCCCGTACCGATGGGAGCCTGGTTGGCCGGGTTGGTCGTCCAGTCAGTGCCTTCATAGATATGTTTGGGGATAATCTGGCAGGCGTACCAGGCCAAAAAGCCCAGCAGCGCAGAGTCGGGGCGCGACAAATGCAGGATGACGGTGTTTTCATCCGGGCATTCAACTTCTTCAATGGCTCCCCACTCCGCCGCCATGCGGCCATTGTTTTCAAGCACCGCTTCAATCGTGAATTTGACGTCTTCAGAAGTGAACGGCACGCCGTCATGCCATTTTACGCCCTCATGCAGATAAAACGTATAGGTCAGGCCGTCTTCCGAAATCGTCCATTCTTTCGCAAGATCGGGACAAATTTCATAGTCGTAATTCATTGTGACGAGCTTGTTGAACACATTGTGGTTGACGGTAGTGGCCGGGTCGTCGCTCTTCCACACCGGGTTAAAGCTGCCCGGGTTTCCGCTGCTTGAAATGACCACCAGCGTGCCGCCCTGTAACGGTCCATCTGTCGACGGGGTCTGCTCGGTTCCTTCGTCGTTTGGCTGAGATGTGCTGGGCTGATCCGTGCCCGGATCGTCTGCCGGTTCGTTCCCGTTGTTCGAACAGCCGGCTAACATCCCTGCAAGCATCAACAGGCTGAGAAGCAATGCCAGGAATCTTTTCATTTTGTTCACCTCGTTTTCAAAATAATGCCGGTACAATGGCTTTATTATACTGAACCGATATGTTTTCCGCTCTCCGGATTTGTGTCCATCCTGTGTTTTTTATGCATCTTTTTAAACATTCCATTTCAAGCATATATTGACTTTTTATCAATTTTATTCTAAAATTCTTATATCAATTTTATCTTTGGGGAGAACTCTCATGCCGACCGTGCTCATCGTGGACGACGAACAGAAGATACGGGAATTTTTAAGCTTGTTTTTGCGCGCCGAAAAATATACCACCCTTGAGGCCGCCAGCGGCAAAGACGCGCTCGATCTGCTCGAGCGCGAGCCTGTCGATCTCATTGTTCTCGACATCATGCTTCCCGATATCTCCGGCTTTGAGCTGTGCGGGCAGATCCGGGAGCGTTCTGCCGTACCGATTATTTTTTTAAGCGCTTTGTCAAGCGAAGAGTACCAGATCCTTGGGTACCGCACAGAATGTGACGATTACGTCACAAAACCTTTCAGCGCTCCGATTCTGCTCGCCAAAATCCACCGGATTTTGCAGCGCTGCACCCCTTTGGAAAAAACAGACGATGTCCTTCGCTTTCACGGCATTGTTCTGGAAATGTCCAGCAGGCGTGTATTGATTGACGGCGTGCCAACGCCGATGACCCCCAAAGAGTTTGAGCTTCTGCAAGCGCTGATGAAAAATAAAGGACGGGTGCTGACCCGTTCTTCACTGCTGGAATCTATCTGGGGGTATTATTTTACCGGTGATTCGCGGGTCGTCGACAACCATATTAAAAAACTGCGAAGCAAACTGGGGCCTTATGCCTGCAACATTAAAACCGTTGTGTCGGTTGGCTATAAGCTGGAGGAATGATGAAAATACTGAGCCTTCTTCGCCACAATCTTGCCGCGCGCATGTTTGTCAGTATTTTTGCAGCCTTTTTTGCCGTATGCATTTTTCAGTTCATTGTCTTGGACCGCAACATCGACAAGTTTTACCTTCGGCGGCACCGGGCCGATGCGGGACAGGATCTTTTACACACCGCAGAAACCTTTGTCGCCGACGGTTGTTCTAATTCCCGTGCCGTATCCGGCTATGTACAAAAAAACGAAAGCCCTCTCGTCATTTATGACGAGCAGGGCACGCTGTATAACACCGATATTTTTAACTGCTGCAATATAATGACTGTACAGACGCTGCGCGGCGACACCCTGCACCTGCTGGCGGACTTTCTTTTAAATTACAGCGACCACCCTTTCGACGCGCTGCCTTTCGGCGCTTTGCTGCATGTATCCGTTTCCCGCATTGGGAACTCAGATTATTATCAGCTTGTGGAAATCCAGTCGCCCAACCGCGTTTATCAGATGCCCGGTTTTTCTTTCGGCAGCTCTTCCGAAACGCGCCTTTGCCGGTTTGAAAAATTTTCTGTTTTCGGGAACGACAGCACGCTCAATTTCCGCAGGCAGCTGCTCCTGGACTTCCTTTTGCCCTCTTTTATCGGCAGCGGCTCCCGCTTTGACGACCCTGCCCCTTTGGACGGCACTGTCATTGACGACGCCTTTGGAAACGACTATGCGCTGCTGAGCCACAGTGTCCCTGCGTCCGGGCATTCGCTCACCTTTCTCACCATGCTGCCCGTCGCCGACAGCAGCCTGCTGTTTGACTACCTTTCTGAATATCACATCTATTTATATGCTTTTTTCCTGATCGTTCTCGCCATGCTGACCTGCTGGTTTTCCCGCAATCTTTCCGCGCCCCTTGTTCACCTAAGCAAAGTTGCTGAACGCATGGCGCTGCTCGACTTCAGCAGCCGGGCCCATGTCCGTTCACCGGATCAGCTGGGAAAACTATCCGACAGCCTGAACATCCTGTCTGACAACCTGCAAGACGCCATTCAAGCGCTGGAAAGCGTCAATGAGACCATCGATAAACGCTTCCAGGAAGAAAATGAGAACGCCGCGCGCATGAAAATCCTGCTGGAAGATATGGCGCATGAATTCAAAACGCCGCTCGGCATCATATCCGGTTTTACCGAGCTTATCGAATACGGCCTGTGCGAACAGGAACGCCCCTATTATTTTCATGTCATCAAGACTGAAATCGCAAAGCTTTCTGAATTGGTTGACGACACTATCGAAATTTCAAAAATGAATGCCGGCTATTTTATCCCGAACTTTCAACGGGCCGATATTGCCGACACGATTCTTGAAATTGTCGAACGCCTGCAGCCTGAAATGGAAAAGAACGGATTTTCCCTTTCGCTGGATCTGACCCATGCCGTTGTGTACATTGACAAAAAGCGCATATCGCAGGTGTTTTACAATCTGTTCAGCAATATCTTTAAATATACAAACGGGGACAAAAATATTTTTCTTTCCGCCTGTATGACCGCTCCGCATGAAATTACCGTGCGCACACAGAATTCCGGCGTCCTCAGCCAGAGCGAGCTGAACAATATCTTTGACCGTTACCGGCTGGGGGCGGACGCTCCCGACCGCCGGGTGCGCCGTTCGGGCATCGGCCTTGAAATCGTCCGGCGCATTTTGACGCTGCACGGCAGCCGTTATGGGATTGAGTCAGAAAACGGTCAAATCTGTTTTTATTTTACGCTGCCCATTGTCAGCGACGAGTAATGGCGGTACCCATCCCCCATCCTTTCCAGCGGATCCCCCGGGACATTGGCCTGCGCAAAGGCCGATTTGAAATCAGGGATAAAACATGATACAATAGGGGAAACACGCGGCCTACGGGCCGGGAACCGGAGGATTTTGCGATGAAAAAACTCATCTGCCTGCTGGCCGCCTGTCTGCTGCTGATGCCTGCGGCCGCAGCGGATATGTCCGAATACCGGTGCGGCGACGCCGGGCTGACGCTGTCCCTGCCGCAGGGCGACGAATGGGTCATTCTGACCGAAGACGTGCAGGAAGGCGATCCGGCCGTCGATTTTTTTGACACCGATGTTGAAACGCTCCGAACTTCTATGGAGCAGAGCGGCATCCGTTTTGAAGCCATCACGCAGGACCGCATGTGCGAAATCACCATTGTCGTCACACGCGACCGGACGACGCGCCGGACCTTTAACTATGCCGCGGCCGATCGGGACGAGCTCCAGGCACAGGCGCAGGCCTATGTGGATAAAGATTACAGCAGCGACTCCCCGGGGCTTGATTACACGGCCTGGGAACTGATCCCGTCGGGCGACCTGCTTTATCTGCGCTTTGACGGCGAAGTTTCGGTCGAGACGTCCAATACCCGCTTTGTCCAGTATGTGACCATCTACAACGGCTGGATGATCAGCCTGTCCCTGCTTTCATTCGACGGCCAGATGCCGGAAGAATATGAACAGCTGGCCGCCGACATCGCGCACAGCGTGCGTTTTGACGAAGCGCTGACGAAATCGCAGGATCCGCAGCGCTATATCGACATTGCCGTCGGCGTCGGCGTCGGCGCGCTCGCCATCCTGCTCGTGCTGCGCCTTCGCAGGAAACAGCGCCGGCTGAACGGCGAATCCCCGTCCGGGCAGGATCCCGCGCTCCCGCCGCGCGGCGATTCCCCGGACGCGCAGCCGTGAGCGTCTGTATGTTGACCGGCCACCGCCGTCTTCCGTCCGACGGCGGCGCGCTGCGCCGGCGTCTGGACGCGCGCATCGGCGCGCTGTGCCGCGAAGGGGTCACCGAATTTCTGTCCGGCGGCGCGCTGGGCTTTGCCCTGCTGGCGGCTGAAGGCGTGCTGCGCGCACAGCGTTCTTATCCGCAGGCTGCTCTGACGATGGTGCTGCCCTGCCGCAACCAGTCCCACCGCTACCCTGCCGCGCAGCGGCTGCGGTACGAGGGCATCCTGGCCCGGGCGCAAAAGGTGGACTGGCTGTCAGAAGCCTATTACGACGGCTGTATGCTGGTTCGCAACCGCGCCATGGCCGAACGCGCTGATTTGTGCCTGTGTTACCTCACGCAATCCCGCGGCGGCACCGCCCACGCCGTCGCCGCTGCGGCGGCGCGCGGGCTGCCTATTTTTAATCTGGCCGAAATCTGAACTTTCCCTTATCAAAAACCGCCCCGCCGCGAAGAATGCGGCGGGGCGGCTCTTTTGTCGTTCAGCGCCGGACAACGCGGCGGATGACCGCCTTGAGCTTCTGCGTCCCGGTCGACCGGGGCGACAATTCCTGCGCCAGCTCGTCCATGGTCTTTTTCCCCAGCGACGCAAAAAAGCTCTCGCGGCTCTGCGGCCGGCGAACCGGCCGGTCAAGGCACGGGTTAAACCCCGCGGCAGATGCATAATCAGCCTGCCAGAACACCACGCTTTCGCGCAGGGCTTCCCACGCGCGGCGGCCCGCGGCAGTGTGTACCAGCACCAGCGACAGGCCCTTGTCATCATCTTTACCTGGGAACAGCCGGTTGGCGCCCCAGAAATCGCCGAGCGTCAGGTCGGCGCGGCTGGTGCGGCCCCGCGTCGAGCAGCGGTAGCAGGACGGCCGCAGGCCGACGTCCGCCAGGAACAGCTTCATATAGGAATCGGCCGACGCGGGGTGGGTCAGCCGGCCGCCCCTGCGCAGCCGGGCCGTAACCGAATACCCTTTCCAGCCGGTCGATTTATCGCGGAAATCAATGCCCGCCACCGGCTCGCCATGCTTTTGGGCAATTTCGGCAAAATACCGCTCCAGCACCCGGGGCGACGGCACGCCATGGCAAACAATGTCGGCGAGCAGCAGCCCCTCGGGGCGGCCAAAGGTGCATTCCACCGCCGCGGTCTGGCACGGCGTGCCGCAGAACAGCACCGGGCGCTTGCGCTCGAGCGCCTCGGCAATGGCGGGGTAGACGTTGGCCATGTCGCTCTGGACATACTTGGCCCCGCGCAGGGCGGTCAGCCCGCCGACGCTGTCGACCGCCTGATGGCGCAGGACAGTGCCGTGATCCCACGCCGCGCCGACAACAATGCCCCCGCGCTCCAGCGTCTGCTGGGCCAGTTCGGTAAACACACCGCCGGACGAGCTTTTACGCCGGACCTCTTCGTCGCGCGAATAGGCGCAGAACACTTCCGGATCGCCGCGCCGGACGTCCTGTCCGGTCGGACAGACCGTGCGGCAGGCGCCGCAGCCGATGCATTTTTCACGATCCACGACGGGGCGGGCAAAGCCCTCTTTGTCCGGCTGCATGGAAATGGCCTTTGCCGGGCAGCGCCATGCGCAGGCCCCGCAGCCGACGCACAGTCCCGGGCGTTCGATGCCTTCGGCCAGCCCCTCGTCGCGGCACAGCCCAAGCAGCCGGGCGATGCTTTTGCCGGTCTCGGCCGAACTGGCGCGGTAATCCGGCATGACGGCGCGCAGGCGATCCTGTATGCCAGTCTCGCGCGCCGCAAGCCAGTCAAAGGCCGCCGTCAGGTCGTCGGGCGTTTTGAGGCTCTGCACCGGCAGGACGTAGTTTTCTTCCGTGCCGAACAGGTCGCGGGCGATGCCGCGCGCTTTGACCGAATAGCCGACGACCAGCGTCGGCACTCCCGACGAGTAGGCGGCGATGGTGGCATGGGTACGGGCGCCGACAAAAAAGCGCAGCCGGGCGATCGCCCCTTTGAGCACGCAGCAGTCGGCGTCCGGCACCATGACGACCCGGCCGCTGGACGCGAACTCGTTGTACAGCTGGCGCAGCGGGATGCGGTCGTCGCCTTCTTCCCACACGACGTGAGGAATCAGGGCGACCGCCATGTCGGTCGTATCCAAAATGTGCCGCACCAGGCGGCGGTAATTGTCCATTGTAATGCCCGGCTTGCTTTCCAGCCGCTGGATTAAGGGGCTGACGTTGATCCCCACCGTGTTTCCGGGCGCAAACCCGGGGGGCAGTTCAGCCTCGACGGCGGGCAGCAGGAAAGCCGTATCGTGCGCCGGCACCGCGCAGATGACCCCGTGGTCGCGCAGCGCTTCATAGGTAATGCTTTCGCGCGCCGTAACGGCGTCGAACAGCCGCAGGTGCGCCGCAAGCCCGCGCGGCAGGTCGTCCGGCTCGATGGAACAGCCGAGCAGCATGTACGGCTTGCCCTGCGCACGGATAAAGCGGTCAAGGGCATAGTATCCCTCGCCGCGGTTATAGCAGTAATTGTCGCCGCCGATGGCGATGACCAGATCGCTTTCGCGGACCAGCCGCGCAAACTCCGGCGTGATGGGCAGGCGTGAAGCGCTTTGCCCCAGCCGCTTTTTGACGTGGTAGGCGATATTGTGCGCCGAATAACGCCCGGGCAGATGCTGCAGCCCGGCGATGCGCAGCTGGGGCAGGTCGGCCAGGTACTTTTTGTCATCGCCGACGCGGTATGAATACAGCGTCACCTCGCAAGGCTCGCTCAGCCCCTCGATCAGCGACAGCGTCGTACGCGCCAGCGCCTCGCACCCGTGGTTGCTCGAACCGCCGTGCTGGCAGATGAGTATTTTCTTCATGCCTTTCACCTCCGGGCAAACGCGCCCCTTTCCCCGTCTAAACGGGATTTGTGCTTATTATATACCATAAACCGCCCCGCTTTCAACTGCCGGCGGCATTCTTTCGTTTTTTACTGACAAAACCCGCGCGCCGCGCCCGGATTTTATACAAATCGCGGCTGTTATTCCCACCCGGATCACGATATAATAGGCTTTACCGCTTAATCAGCCAGGAGGAAATCTTATGGACAACGCCTTTTCGCCGGACAGGCGCACGCTGCTGCGTCTGTCCTGGCCCATTTTTATCGAACTGGTTCTGCAAATGCTCATGGGCAACGTCGACCAGATGATGATTTCGCGCTATTCCGCGACTTCGGTCGCCGCGGTCGGCAACGCCAATCAGATCCTCAACTTTCTCATTCTGACCTTCAATGTCCTGTGTACGGCCTCGATCATCCTGATCACCCAGTACCGGGGCGCGGGGGACAAAAAGCGGGCCGGGCAGGTCTACTCGGTGGCCTTTTTCACCAACCTGCTCGTCAGCGCCGTCATCAGCCTGATCATCTTTGTCTTCAACCGGCCGATCTTCCGGCTCATGCAGGTGCCGCCCGACGTGCTGCCGGAATCCAGCGTGTACATCGTCATCACCGGCGGCTTTATCTTTTTGCAGGCCATGTCGCTGACCTTTTCCGCCTTCCTGCGTTCCAACGCCTTTATGGTCCAGAGCATGACGGCTTCCATTGCCATCAACCTGCTCAACATCGCGGGCAACGCCCTGTTGATTCACGGCGTCGGCCCCATCCCGCCGCTCGGCGTCGCCGGCGTCGCCATTTCAACGACCGTATCGCGCGCCATCGGGGTGCTTATTTTGTACCACATGTTCCGCAAATACATAAAGGGTCGCATTTCGCTGCGCGCGCTGCGCCCCTTTCCCAAAGACCTGCTTAAAAAGCTGTTGGGCATCGGGCTGCCCTCGGCGGGTGAAAACTTTGCGTACAGCCTGTCCCAGATCACCATATTGAGCTTTATCAACCTGTTCGGCACCGCCGTCATCACGACAAAGGTGTACGCCAGTATGCTGGCCATGCTGTCCTATATCTTCGCGTCCGCCATCACCCAGGCCACGCAGATCATCATCGGGCATCTGCTGGGCGCGCGGCGCGTCGATGAGACGCACCGGCAGGTCATGTCCACGCTGCGGGCGTCGATGCTCATTTCCTTTATCGCTTCGCTGACGCTGTGCGTCTTTGCCCGGCCTCTGTTTTCGCTGTTCACCGACAGTGCCGAAGTGCTGGCGCTGGGGCAAAAAATTATGTTCATCGAGCTTTTCCTTGAACAGGGGCGCGCCGTCAACATCTGCTTTGTCCGCTGCCTGCAAACGGCGGGCGACATCCGCTTTCCCGTCGCCATCGGCGTTTTGTCGACGTGGATTGTCGCCGTCGGCCTGGGCTGGGTGCTGGGCGTCGGGCTGCAGCTCGGCATTGTCGGCATCTGGTGTGCAATGGCGGCCGACGAATGCCTGCGCGCGGTGCTGTTCATCTTCCGCTGGCGTGCCGGCGGGTGGCGGCGGAAAAACCTCGTCGCCGCATAAAAAAGCCGCCCCCTGCGGGGGCGGCCAACCGATTAAAAGAAAGCGTCATGCACGGCGATAAAGCCGCGGTCGCTGTCCTCTTCGGACACGATGACCGAAATCTTGATTTCGCTCGTCGTCACACAGCGCACGTTGACGCCCGCCCGGTACAGTGCTTCGAACATGCGCGACGCGACGCCGTAGTCGCTTGCCATGCCGGCGCCCACGATTGAAATCTTGCACACGCGGTCGTCGACCGAGACGCTTTCGTACGACAGGCCGCTCTGGCTGCCGGTCAGCATTTCGACGGCGTGGTCGAGCGACTCGCGGGGCACCGAAAAGGTAATGCTGGTCCGCTGCCCTGCGGCCGGCGGCTGCAAAATAATGTCCACATTGATTTTCTGTTCGGTCAGGGCCGAAAACAGCCGCCAGATGTTGCCCGGCTGATCCCGCAGCCCTTCAATGGTGATGAGCGCGACATTCTGGTCGCGCGCCACGCCGCTGACGCTTCGTTTTTCCATAACTACCTCCCTGACGCGGGTGCCCACGCCGTTGATAAAGCTGCTCTTGACCTCGAGCTGCACGCCGAAGCGCTTGGCCATTTCCACCGACCGGTTGTGCAGCACCTGCGCCCCCTGTGAAGCCAGCTCGAGCATCTCGTCATAGTCGATTTCATAGTGCCGCACGGCGTTTTTGATCACGCGCGGATCGGCGGAATAGACTCCGTCGACGTCGGTGTAAATGCGGCAGACGTCGGCTTCCAGCGCCGCCGCCAACGCCACCGCCGTCGTATCTGATCCGCCGCGGCCAATGGTCGTAATATCGCCCGACGGGGCGATGCCCTGAAACCCGGCGACTACAACGACGCGGTTTTGGTCAAGCTCGGCGCGGATGCGCCGCGTGTCGATGCGGTCGATGCGCGCCACGCCGTGCTGCGCGTCGGTATGGATGCCGGCCTGCCAGCCGCACAGCGACACTGCCGGCACTCCCATGCCCGTCAGCATCATGGCCATCAGCGCCATGGACGCCTGCTCGCCGGTCGACAGCAGCACATCCATTTCACGCGGGCTGACGCGCCGCCCGATGGCTTCCGCCTGCGCGATCAGGTGGTCGGTGGCGTCGCCCTGCGCCGACACGACGACGACCACCTGGTTTTCTTTCCTGTAATCAGATGCGGCAATGCCCGCGGCGTTGCGCAGCTTCTCTGTATTGGCAAGGGACGAGCCCCCGAATTTTTCCACAATCAATGCCATGTCGATCCTCCACCTGTTGCTTGCCTTTCTTACTCCAGTATATGCGGCGGCGTGCCGTCCGGACGCCGCCCGGCGGAAAAACATATTGTTAAAGCAATGCAGCGTGGTGTATAATAAACGGGAGGTCCACAGAATACATCCGCCGACCAGAAAGGAGGCCTCTGCCGTTGCGCCTGCACGAAAACCGGCACATCAATTTTTTCCTGACGCTGCTTTATATTTTTGTCATTGCCCTGGCAGGCTATCTGTTTTTCAAATACATTTTTTCCCTGCTTATTCCGCTTTTTGCCGCTTACCTGCTGTCGCAGATGATCATGAAGCCCGTCGGCTGGCTGGCCAAGCACACCGTTGTCCCCCGCCAGGTATGGAGCGTGCTGTGTACCCTGCTGTGCGTCACCGCCGTCGGGTCGCTGCTCGCGTTTGTCATTTACCAAATCGTCTACGAGGGCGTACAGCTGTTCAATTCCCTGCCCGCCATTCTCGCCGTCCTGTCGGACAAGCTGGACAGCCTGCGGCAGTTTGCCGATCAGCTGCTCGGCCGCCTGCCCGATTTTCTGGCCGCGGCGCCGCTGTTCGACCTTGAAGCCTGGCTGGCTTCGCTGTCGCTGCCGCAGATCGACGTCGGCGCCGTGTGGTCATCGCTGACGCACGCCGTTTCCAGCATCCCGGGCATTCTGATCACCGTGGTCTTTGTCTTTGTTTCGACTTATTTCCTGACGAGCGACCGCCTGACCATCAACGCGTTCATTCACCGCCAGCTCAGCGCGGACGCCATCGTCATGCTGGCGCGTATCCGGCAGTTTCTGTATGAGTCTCTTTTCAAATGGCTGCGCGCGCAGGCCATGATCATCGGAATCACTTTTCTGGAGCTGCTGATCGGGTTCCTGCTGATGCGCCAGCCTTATGCGCTCGTCCTGGCGCTGCTGATCGCCATTGTCGACGCCTTCCCTGTCCTGGGCGTCGGCACGGTGCTCATCCCCTGGGCCGCCGTCTGCCTGTTTTCCGGCGAAATCGGCATGGCCGCGGGTCTGTGCGCTCTGTACGGCGTCATCCTGGTCGTTCGCAACGTCATCGAACCCCGCATTGTCGGCGGGCAGCTGGGGCTGCACCCCTTTGTATCCCTGCTCTGCCTGTATTTCGGTTACCGTATCGCCGGGTTCGCCGGGATGTTTATCGCCCCTGTTCTTGTTCTGGTGCTGATCAAGCTGCACGAATGGGAATATATCCGCTTGTGGAAATGAAAGGAGTTTCGCCCTATGACTGAACAAAAACGTCCGGCCAACGCCATCACCGAAGGCGTCATCTGGAAACAGCTCATGATCTTCTTTTTCCCTATTCTGTTGGGAACCTTTTTCCAGCAGCTTTACAACACTGCCGACGCCATGATTGTCGGCCGCTTTGTCGGCAAAGAGGCGCTGTCGGCTGTCGGCGGCACGACAAGCACCATCATCAATCTGATCATCGGCTTTTTCGTCGGCCTGGCGTCAGGCGCCACCGTCATCATATCACAATTTTACGGCGCGCGCCAGCGTGAAAATGTCAGCCGTGCCGTACATACCGCCATCGCGCTGGCCATTGCCGGCGGCGCCCTGCTCACCGTTGTGGGTATTGCCGTTGCGCCGTGGGCGCTGCGTCTGCTCAACACCCCTGAAGAAGTCATGGGACATGCGCAGACCTATATGCGCATCTATTTTGCCGGCACCATCGGCAACCTGATCTTTAACATCGGCAGCGGCATCCTGCGTGCGATCGGCGACAGCAAGCGCCCGCTTTACGTCCTCATTGCCTGCACCTGCGCCAATATCGTGCTCGACCTTTTCCTGGTTCTGGTCATTCCCATGGGCGTCGCAGGCGCCGGCATTGCGACGATCCTCAGCCAGTTCATCAGCGCCGTGCTCGTTTTATGGCTGCTGGCCCGCTCGGGTGAAGACATGCGGGTGCATGTCAAACGCATCAAGCTGCACCCCGACCTGCTGGCCCGGATTTTCCGCATCGGCCTGCCCGCCGGGCTGCAATCGGTCTTTTATTCGCTGTCCAACATGGTCATCCAATCAAGCGTCAACTCGTTCGGCACCAACGTCATGGCAGGCTGGACGGTCTACGGCAAGGTCGACGGCCTGTTCTGGATGATGATGAACGCCTTCGGCATTGCCATCACCGCCTTTGTCGGCCAGAACTACGGTGCGCGCCAGTACGCCCGCGTCAAAAAGAGCGTCCGCGTCTGGCTGGCCATTGCCTTTGGCGCTTCCATTTTCCTGTCCCTTGTCATTTACCTGTTCGGCGGGCTCATTACCGGCCTGTTTACCGACGACCCGGCCGTCGTTCTGCAAAGCCGCGACATCATCGATTTCATGGTTCCCTATTTTGTCACCTATGTGTGCATTGAAATCCTGTCCGGCGCTTTGCGCGGCGCGGGCGATTCCCTGCGGCCCATGCTGATGGTCTGCTTTGGCGTCTGCGGCGTCCGCGTACTGTGGATCATGCTGCTTGTGCCCATTTTCCATACTTTTAACTGGGTCATGGCCAGCTACCCCGTCAGCTGGGCGCTGACGTCGATCCTGTTTGTCATCTATTATAAAAAATTCAGCGTGCTTCGCAACCTCAACGTCGACATGCCGATGGACGGCTGAGCGGCCATTCCAAATCAAAGCCCGGATTGATGTTCAATCCGGGCTTTTTACTTAGCTTCGGTTTTTGAAGATTTTCATGATGTCTTCAAACACATCGGGTTCATCCGGTTTTTCCGGGGCCAGCCCCTTGCCGGTCTGCTGCGCGGCGTCCATCAGGTTCTGGCGTGCCGACGATTCGGGCGGGACAGTGGCTTCCTGCTTTTCCTGCTGGGGCGCTGCCGCCTTTTCTTCTGGCTTGGAACTGCTGAACAGCCCCTTTTCCGGCAGTGTGGGCTTGTCGTCAAACCCGGTGGCGATGACGGTGACGCGGATTTCGTCGTCGAGCGATTCGTCGAGCGCGATACCGGTGATGACCAGCCCGTCGGGATGGATGGCGTTCTGCACCATGCTGCCGATCAGGTCGGTGTCTTCCATGACCAGATCGAGCGGCCCCGTGATGTTCAGAATGACGCCGCGGGCGCCGTCGATAGACGTTTCGAGCAGCGGGCTCTGGATGGCCATCTTGGCCGCTTCCTCGGCTTTTTCCTTGCCGCCGGCCCGGCCGACGCCCATGTGGGCGTAGCCCGCGTTGCGCATGATGCTGCACACGTCGGCAAAATCCAGGTTGATAAGCCCGGGCACCGTGATAAGCTCGCTGATGCTCTGCACCGCCTGCCGCAGTACGTTGTCCGCGACTTCAAAGGCGTTTTGCAGCGTGATTTTCTGATCGCTGACCAGCTTGAGCCGGTCATTGGGGATGATGATCAGCGCGTCGACCCGCTCGCGCAGTTCGGCGATGCCGTTGTTCGCCTGTTCGATGCGGCGTTTTCCCTCAAAGGCAAAGGGCCGGGTGACGACGCCGACGGTCAGGATTCCCAGATCCTTGGCGATCTGCGCGACGACAGGCGCCCCGCCGGTGCCGGTGCCGCCGCCCATGCCCGCCGTGATGAAAACCATCTGCGTATTTTCCAGCAGGCGGCGGATTTCATCTTCGCTTTCCTGCGCCGCCTTGCGCCCCACTTCAGGGTTGGAGCCGGCGCCCAGGCCGCCTGTCAGTTTTTCGCCGATTTGCAGCTTGACGGTCGCGGCCGAAAAATTGAGCACCTGCTTGTCCGTATTGATGGCGATATAATCCACGCCCTGTATACCGCTCGCGATCATACGGTTGACCGCATTGCCGCCGCCGCCGCCGACGCCGATGACCTTGATATTGACCGGCGCCTCGCCGCTGTTTTCTAATGCAAAGCTCATAATGTCCTCCCGGTATATCGTAAACTTCTTTTATTTTTCACTGCTTATAGGGTCTGAACCGCGCCGTCTGCGGGTCGGACACATCGATGACCCCGCGTTCTTCGGGACCCAGATCCGCAATGCAGACGCCAAGAAAACGCACCTTTTTCTCAAGCTCTTCCACCGTGCCCAGCTGCACTGTAAACCGGCCGGCATACGAAAGCTCGATTTCAAATATCTGATCCAGGTTGATTTCTTTGATCTCATCCAGTATATCATTTATTTGCGCGGTATTCAATATGGTTTGCAGCGGTTTTTGTTTTTCGGGCTGGGTAAAATTGGCGGTTTTTCCAACCTCAGGTTCGTCCAGTTCAACCCCCGTGACCAGGCAGTAGCCGGCCGCGCCCGCCTTATCGGTCAGTTCGAGCAGTTTACAGTCCGCATCGATGATATAGCAGCCCTCTGCCGTCTCAATCGCCGCGGCCGGGACGCACTCGGTTATCGTAATTTCTATTTCGTCCGGCAGGCGGCGGCGCATGACGATCTCGTCCAGATAGGGACATGCGGCAAAGATACGGCTGATGGCGGCGAACTTGTTGAGCATGAACATGTTCTGCCCCGGCTCGATGCCCGACGCTGCGGCGATCTCGTCGCGGGTGTAGCGGCTGTCGCCGATCACGGTGACGGTGCGCACCTTGAAAAAAATCGTCATGGCCGCCAGCACGGCCGCCAGAATCAGCACGATGCACAAAAGCGTCACAAAGACGCCCGACCCGCGCCGCCGGCGGCGGCGCCTGCTATTTCGCTTTCGTGCGGCGCTTCTGCTCATAATTTTTCTTCATTCCTGTATCTTGTCAGTCTGTTCCCGCCGGACGTCAGCCCCCAGGGCCGACAAAACCGTCTCCATGCGCTCGTAGCCGCGATCGATATGATGAATCCCGCCGACACTGCTTTCACCCTGCGCGCTCAGCGCAGCGATAACCAGTGCGGCCCCGCCCCGCAGATCGGTGGCCTGGACAGAAGCCCCGTGCAGCGGCGCGCCGCCGTCCACAACGGCCACGCGTCCCGACACCCGGATGCGCGCGCCCATGCGCGCCAGTTCGCCGACGTGCCGGTAGCGGTTTTCAAAAATGTTTTCGACGAAAATGGTAACGCCCCGGGCCGTGCAAGCCACTGCCATCATCTGCGCCTGCGCGTCGGTAGGAAAACCAGGGTACGGCATGGTGCGCACCGGCGGCAGAGCCCGCAGCGGACGGTCTGCGCGCAGACGGATGCTGCGTCCGGCAACGCTGATTTCACACCCGGCCTCGCCCAGCGCGCTTGTGACGGTGCCGACATGTTCTGGTTCACATTCGCGCAGGGTGACGTCGCCGCCGCAGGCGGCTGCGGCGCACAGATAGGTCGCCGCCTCGATGCGGTCAGGCATGATCCGATGCTCGGTGTCGCGGCGCGTATTGCCGCCGACGACGGCGATTTCCGACCCGCCGGCGCCCGTGATATTGGCCCCCGTCTTGCGCAGGAATTCCTGCAAATCGACGATTTCCGGCTCGCGCGCGGCGTTGATGATCCGAGTGACGCCGGCGCACGCCGTGGCGGCCAGCATGGCGTTTTCCGTCGCGCCCACGCTGGGGAAGGACAGCAGGATGTCGCGGCCTTCCATCTTTCCCGCTTCGCACAGGATTTCTGCGCCGCGCTCTTCGATGTGCACGCCCAGCCGCCGCAGCGCGTCCAGGTGCAGGTCGATGGGGCGCGGCCCCAGCTCGCACCCGCCGGGCGCCGTCAGACGGGCGCGCCCGCAGCGCGCGATAACCGGCCCCAGAAAAATGACCGACGATCGCATCTCGCGCATCAGGCTGTCGGGCACGTCCCACCGCTCGATGACCGAAGAATCGACGATGACGGTCCGCCCTTCACGCGTGACCTTGCAGCCCAGGTGCCTCAAAATCCGGATAGCCGACTGCACGTCGCGCAGGTCCGGGCAGTTATGTAAAACATTGCGGCCCGCGTTGACCACGGTGGCCGCCAGAATCGGCAGAACGCTGTTTTTCGCGCCGTTGACCGCGACGGTGCCGGCGAGCGGCCGTCCGCCGTTGATAACGAACATACTCATGCTGCTTCTCCTCTCGCGCGGATACGGGAAACGGGGCCTTTTCCCGGCTTTCCGCCCCCTTTGTCTCACGCCATACTATGCCGTGTGGCAGCGAGAGGTGATTGTCGCGCTTTTTCTATAAAATGCCCTTGACTGCGTCATAGATGCGCCGCAGCGCATCGGGACGCGCGCGTTTTGCCGCGCATCTGCCCATCTGCCTGAGCCGTTCCGGGTCGCGCAGCAGGCTTTGCGCCGTCTCGTACAGCTTGTCGCCGGTACATTCCGGTTCGGTCATGACGACGGCCGCCCCCGCCCGTTCGAGCAGGCGGGCATTTTTTTCCTGGTGGTTGCCCGTCACATAAGGGGACGGTACAATGATGGACGGCAGGCCGGCGCAGCAGACTTCGGCCAACGTGCTCGCCCCGGCGCGGCAGATGATCAGGTCAGCCTGCGCCATGGCCTTATCCATTTCAAAAATATATTCGCGCAGGTCGACGTTGCCGGCCTGCTCCAGGTCACAGCCCTTTTGACGGATTTCTCCGGGCATCCACTGAAAATTGCTGGAGCCCGCCGCGTGCAGCAGGTTGAACTCGCCTTCGCGCGCCGTGCGCACGATAAAGTCGACCATTTTTTTGTTCATGTACAGCGCGCCCACCGACCCCCAGAACGACAGGATCATCGGACGTCTGTGCGCGAAAATCGGGGGATATTCCCGTTCGCGGCAGCGCACGATTTCTTCGCGCACCGGGCTGCCGGTAAAGACAATGCGCTTGGCGCGGATCTGCGAAGCAGTCTCTTCAAATCCGAGCATGACGCAGTCGGCGCGATGGCTCAGCCGCCGCACAACCATGCCGGGCGCGGCGTTGACTTCGAGCAGCGCCGTTTTGACGCCGAGCTGCTGGGCCGCCGCCACCATCGGGTAACTGGCGTAGCCGCCCGTACCGATCACGACGTCGGGCCGTACCTTTTTCAGGATTTTTTTTGCTTCGCGGACCGCCGCAACGGCATTCTGCCCCGCCCGCACATTCTGCCGCAGGCCGGACAGGTTCAGGCTGCGCGACAGCCCCGTCAGCGGAAAGGCGAACAGCTCGTATCCGGCGCGGCCGACCAGCTTTTCTTCAATGCCTCCCTTTGCGCCCGAAAACCAAATCTGGCAGTCTTCCTGCTTTTTGAAGTAGTCGGCCGCGGCCAAAGCCGGGTTGACGTGCCCCGCCGTGCCGCCGCCGCAGAAAATCACTTTCATTTTTTCACCTATCCTTGTCTGGGAGCCGGTATCCTGCGGGATACCGACAAAACGATCCCCACTTCAGCCAGCAGCATCATAAGCGACGTGCCGCCGTAGCTGAAAAAGGGCAGCGACGCGCCGGTGACCGGGGCGAGCCCGGTGACGACAAACAGGTTAAAAATGGTTTGCAGCGCGATCTGCGTCGTCACGCCGGCAGCCAGCAGCGTGCCGAACTTATCGCCGGCTCGCATGGCGATATAGTACCCGCGCATGATCAGGGCGACAAAAAGCGCAATGACCAGCAGCGCGCCGATAAGGCCCATTTCTTCGCACCAGACCGAAAAGATAAAGTCATTGGGCGCTTCGGGCAGCCAGAGCTGTTTCTGCCGGCTCTGCCCCAGCCCGACGCCCCAGATGCCGCCCGACCCGATCGCCAGGAAAGACTGGATGGCCTGGTACCCTTTGCCGCGCGGATCGACATAAGGGTCCAGCCAGACCTGTAAGCGGGCGCTTGAGTGGGCCATGGTCAGCATCAGGGTGACCAGGCCGACGGCGGCCGTTCCGCCGCCCAGCCCCAGCCAGAACAGGTTGGCCCCGCCGATGTACATCATGACCGCGCCGATGCCGATGATGATGACAATGGCCGACCAGTGCGGCTGCGAATAAATGAGTCCGCACAGCACCCCGAGCATCAGTACATAAGGGACAATCCCGTAACGGAAGGTGTGCATTTTTTTCGTTCCGTAAATGGACATCATGCTGGCAAAGCACACGATGACGGCGAGCTTTGCAATCTCAGAGGGCTGGAACTCGGTAAATCCCAAGTTGATCCAGCGCGTCGCGTCGTTGTGCTCTACCCAGATGGGGCTCAGGAAAAAACGCGACGCCAGCAGCAATGCGCTGCCAACCATGGCCGGGATGGCAAGGTAATGGAACTTGTGATAGTTCATTCGCGAAATAAAAACCATCGCGGCAAGACCGATAGTGGCGAATATCCCCTGGCGGATGATGTAATGATAGGAATTGCCGCCCATACGGTAATAAGCGTCGGTATAGCTGGCCGAAAACAACGCCACCAGCCCGATGACCAGCAGCAGCAGAACCAGAACGGTAAAGGGCGCGTCGATGCCCGACAGCTTGGGCCGGGCATCCTGCTCGACCTCGCGCGTCGGCAGCTGCGACAGGTCGCGGGTCGGCATCATAATCGGTCCGTCCGGACGACGTGCGCGCTGTGCGCCTGCGGGCGCGCGCGGAGCCGGCTGCCGGTTTGACTTGTTCGTGTCGGTCACCTCCGTCCGGGAATTACGCAAAGAACAGGGTCAGCGCACAGCAGACCGCCGTGACAGCTGTAAAAACAGCGACGATCTTCCGCTCGCTCCACCCGCATTTTTCAAAGTGGTGATGAATGGGCGCCATTTTAAAAATGCGCTTGCCGCCCGAAATTTTATAGTACGCCACCTGCAAAATGTCAGACAGCGTCTCAATGATATAAATCAGCCCCACAGGAACCAGAATGAGCGGCATGTCATAGACAAAAGCCATGGCGCACACCGCGCCGCCGAGATACAGCGAACCGGTGTCGCCCATAAAAACGCGGGCGGGATAGCGGTTGTACAGCAAAAACCCCAGAAGCCCGCCGAGCAGCGCGGCCGAAAACCCCGACGGCGCCGTCAGCCCCGCCCCGTAAAAGGCGGCGCAGAAATACAGCGCCACAACGGCGGTCACCGACCCGCACAGGCCGTCGATACCGTCGGTCAGGTTGACGGCATTGACGGCGCCGACGATGACAAAAATGGAAAAGAGCAGGTAAACGCCCCACGGCAGATCGATCACAGCCCCCAGAAACGGCACCGTCAGGCGGTGCGTCAGATAGCTCTGGATCCGCAAAACGGTCAAAAACAGGGCGGCCGCCGCGATTTGCAGCAGCAGCTTCTGCATGGCCGTCAGGCCCTTGTTGCGCTTCTTTTTGACCTTCGTATAGTCGTCGACAAAGCCGATGGCGCCGAAAACCAGGCTGAGGCCCAGCATATACAGCGGGCGGGGGTCAGAAAACCCGTTCAAAAACATCACTGCGGCAACGGCGGCCGCCATGCCTGCGATAAAGATAAACCCGCCCATCGTCGGCGTGTTCTGCTTGTTCATGTGCCAGGTGGGGCCGTCTTCGAGAATCTTCTGGCCAAACTTGAGGCGGCGCAGGGTTTTGATAACGGCTGGCCCCGCGGCGGCTGCAACGGCAAACGCAGCACCGCACGCGGCCAGCATGACGGTCATCGAATTGTTCACGTTGGTTTTCCCCCCGGTTGCAGGGCAGCGCCTGCTTACTTTCCCTCGAAATAGGCGGCGATTTCTTCGCGCTCGTCCAGATGCAGCTTGACGCCCCGGACTTCCTGATAGGTCTCGTGCCCCTTTCCCATCAGCACGACGACGTCGCCGGGCTGCGCCAGGCTCAGGGCATAGCGGATGGCCTCGCGGCGGTCGACGACGACGTGTACTTCAGCCGGACAGCCCTCCATGCCCGGCAGGATGTCGTCGATGATGCTCTGCGGGTCCTCGTCGCGCGGATTGTCGGTCGTGACGACGCAGACATCAGCCAAATCGCCGCCTGTCTTCCCCATTATGGGGCGTTTGGTCTTGTCGCGGTTCCCGCCGCAGCCGAACAGGGCGATGACCCGGTTTTTGGCAAAGCCGCGCACCGCGCGCAGCACGTTTTCCATCCCGTCAGGAGAATGTGCGTAATCAATAATAACGGTGTAATCAGTGTCCGTGGGGACGACTTCAATGCGGCCCCGGACGCCGTGCAGGCCGCGCATGGCCGCAACGACCTGCTGAAAATCAAAGCCGAGCGCCAGCCCGACGCCGACGGCGCACAGCGCGTTGTAGACCGAAAACATGCCGGGAATGGCCAGGCGGACACGGCCGATATGGCCTGTCGTGACCGCTTCGAACTCGACGTGGTCGGCCAGGAGCCGGATGTTTTTCGCCACCAGGTCGGCATTATCCGATCGGGCTGAATAGGTCTGGCAGGGGCACTGCGCCGCCTCGCGCATGACCGTGTGCCACGGGTCGTCGGCGTTGAGCACGGCGGCGCCGCAGCGGGTGAACAGCTTGCTTTTGGCCTGCGCATAGGCTTCCATCGTGCCGTGAAAGTCCAGGTGATCACGGGTCAGATTGGTAAAGGCTGCGGCAGCGAAATGCAGGCCGTAGACGCGGTCGAGCGCCAGGGAATGGGATGAGACTTCCATAACGGCCCATGTGCAACCGGCGTCCCGCATGGCGCCGAGCAGCCGGAATAACTCATAGGACTCAGGGGTCGTGCGCTCGGCGGGCAGCGCCTCGTCGCCGATCAGAACATGGTTCGTGCCGATCAGCCCGACCTTCTGGCCGGTGCACTGTTCGATCAGGCCCTTGAGCAGGTGGGTCGTCGTCGTCTTCCCGTTGGTGCCGGTGACGCCGACCAGTTTCATGTTCCGCGCCGGGTACCCGAAAAAGGTGTTGGACAGCGTCGCCAGCGCACGGCGGCCGTCTGGCACGACGATATACGGTCCTTTGTCATCCGGCGGGGTTTCGACGACAGCGGCGGCACAGCCGGCCGCCAAGGCCTCGGGCACAAACCGGTGCCCGTCGGCCTGGTACCCGCGAATGGCGACAAAGACGCTGCCCGGCGCGGCGCGGCGCGAATCGCGGCAGATGCCGGTGATGTCGAGCCCGCCGTCACACCCGATCAGGGTGTGGGGCGTATCCTTGAGCAGTTCTGACAGCTTCATGGGGCCTCCTTCCGGCGGATGCTACTCCGCCCGCTGATCGAGGTCGCTGAAGTCGACCGTGACGACGGTGCCCACGGCCACCTTCTGCGATTCCTCCACGTCCTGTTTGATGGCGACGACATTGCCGCCGCTCGAGTTGACGGCGCCCGTCGCCCGGATATACAGGCCGAGATTGCTCAGCGTCCTGCGGGCGTTTTCAACCGTCATGCCGGTCAGATCGGGCACGGTGACCAGTTTATCGGGTTTTTCGCCGTCAGTGTACAAAATGACTTCGGCCTTGCTCGACACCACGGCGCCGGCCGCCGGGATCTGGTCGGTGATGGTCGCGCCGCTTCCTTCGATGCGGTAGTTAATGCCGTTCTGCTTGAGCGCCGATTCTGCCTGTGCGCGCTCGTACCCGACGACGCCGGGCACCGAGATGTCCTTCTGTTCGAGTTCTTCTTCGGTGTACACCGGTTCGACCTCAAGATACGGCAAAACGTCTTCCATGATGCGGCGGATGACCGGCGCGACGGTGATGCCGCCGGTCACGGGGTAGACGTTGGGTTCGTCGAGCATGACAAGCACGGCGATCTGCGGATCGTCGGCCGGGGCAAAGGCGACAAAAGACGAAATACGCAGCCCCGTGACGCCGGTCGCCAGCTCTTTGGCCTTTTTTTCAGACGTACCGGTCTTGCCGGCCACGCGGTAACCCATGACATAGGCGTTTTTGCCCGTACCGACGGTAACGACCTGTTCGAGCATGTCGCACAGCTGATCCGACGTTTCTTCGGAAATAACCTGGCGGACCTCAGTCCGGTCATGGCTTTCGATAATATTCCCTTCGCTGTCGATCACTTCTTTGACAATGTAGGGCTCGAGCAGCGTACCGCCGTTGGCAACCGCCGAAACGGCGGTGATGAGCTGCAGCGGGGTGATGGAAAAGTTTTGGCCAAAAGCCGCGACCGCAAGGTCGGTCGGGCCCATGTTGTTAAAGTAAATGCCCTGCGCTTCGCCCGGCAGATCAATGCCGGTCTTTTGGCGCAGCCCAAATGCCTTAAAGTATTCGCTGAACGTCTCAATCCCCAGCGACTGCCCGATTTCGATAAAGGCGGGGTTGCACGAATTGCAGATGGCTTCCAGCAGGTTCTGCGAGCCGTGCCCGCCCGCCTTCCAGCAGCTGATGTTCCACTTGTCGACCTTTTTATAACCGGGGCAATAGTAGCGGCTGTCCAGCGACACCGCCTTTTCTTCAAGCGCCATGGCCATTGTCAGGATTTTAAAGGTCGATCCGGGGTCATAAGCGTCAGAAATGGCCTTGTTGCGCCACTGTTCGTTGAGGACTTCAGAGCGCTTGGCCGAACGCTCTTCCCCCGTCAGCGCGTCGACAGCCTCCTGATCCTCGGGGTCGACGATGGTGAACGGGTCATTGGGGTCAAAGTCCGGCTTGGTCGACATGGCCAGGATGCCGCCCGTATTGACGTCCATGACGATTCCCGCCACCTTGTTCTGGACATTGTTGTCGTAAAGCGCCATTTCAAGGTTTTTTTCAAGGTAGTGCTGAATGACCTCGTCAATGGTCAGCACCAGGCTGTTGCCGTCTTCGGCGTCGTAATACATTTCGTACGCAAAGGGCATTTCGTCGCCCGCCGCGTTAGTCGCCGTGATGACGCGCCCCGGCGTGCCCGAAAGCTCTTCTTCGTAATAGGCTTCCAGCCCCGACAGGCCCTGCTGATCCGTTCCGACAAAGCCGAGCACATGGGACAGGAAATTGCCAAAGGGATAATAGCGTGTCGAATCGGGCTCCATAAAAATGCAGTTCAGATCATTTTCGTTGATAAACGCGCGGATCTGGTCGGTGACCTCTTTTTCCACGCCTTTTTTGACCACCGCCCAGGATGCCTTTTCCTGCACCAGTTCGAGCACTTCTTCGTATTCCATATCGAGCAGCTCTGACAGCGTCTCGGCGATGAGCAGGCCCTGTTCCTCGTCTTCGATTTTAGCCGCTTCCAGCGTGACCACTTCTGTTGCCGCACTGATGGCCAGGGGTTTCATGTTGGCGTCATAAATGGTGCCGCGCACCGGTGTCAGCGTTTTATCCTTTGTCTGCTGCGACAGCGCCTGCTCCTGGTAAAAGTCAAACCGGACGACCTGCATATAGAACAGGCGCACGGCGACACACACAAAGCATACCGCGCCCAGGACGGCCGCAGTGATAATCAGCCGCCTGATCATTTTATTGTCCGCTTTTCTCTGCACAATATCACCTCGGGATACGCCAAACACCCGGCCCGCGGCAGCCGGGACACAAAACAGCCCCTTCAAAGAAACGGGAGTAAGAAATTTTCATTCCTCACTCCTCCGTCCGCTTAACTTATTATACTCTCTCCGTCAGCTGAGATATTCCACCACGGCGTTGAAGCTGCTGATCAGCCCTGCGATCAGCGAAGGAGCCTGCGCTTCTTCCTGTGCCATGGCCGAACGCTCGGGGCTGCTCAGGTCAACATAGGTCACCTGCGAACTGTCCTGCTTGACCATGCCCATATCCTGCGCGCGCTGTTCGACATAAGTCAGGTTATAAAGCTGTTCTTTTTCCGCGTTGAGCGCGTTTTCTTCGCTTTGCAGTTCAGCCAGGTCCTCTTTCAGGCGGGTATTCTCAGCCGTGAGCTCGGTCAGGCTGCTGTAACCGGTGAGAATGAACAGTACAACGGCAAAAACGCTGAGCACAATAACGCCGTATTTGATATAGGGCACTTTGGCAGGAGCCCTGCGGCGCGCCGATTTGTTTTCGGGCAACAGCTCGATCCGGGGATTCTGCTGCTGCCGTTGATTGGGTTGTCCGACCTGTGCGGCTTTTTGCCGTGCTGGCGATGCTGCCATCGTGGTCCCTCCTGACGTGTTGATTTCTATATTTTTTCCGCTGTGCGCAGGCGTGCCGACCGCGCGCGCGGGTTTTGCAAAAGTTCCTGTTCGCCGGCCGTCACTCCGCCTTTGTCAATCAGGCGGATCTGCGGCTTGCGCCCGCAGACGCAGACGGGAAATTCCTTGGGGCAGACGCAGCCTTTGGCCAGCTGGGCAAAGGTCTGCTTGACAATGCGGTCTTCAAGAGAATGGAAGCTGATGACGGCCAGCCGCCCGCCCGGCGACAGGCAGCGCACCGCCCGGTCGAGCGCGGCCTGCACTGCCGAAAGCTCGCCGTTGACCTCAATTCGGATCGCCTGAAAGGTTCGCTTGGCCGGGTGCTGTTTTTCGCGCCGGGCCGCCGCCGGCATCGCCGCGCGGACGATCTCGCTCAGTTCCGCCGTCGTCTCGATGGGCCTGTCCTTCCGGCGGGCCGCAATGGCCGCTGCGATACGCCCCGCGTACCGCTCTTCGCCGTACCCGCCGATGAGTTCGCGCAGGCTCTGTTCGCTGTACCCGTTGACAACATCGCGTGCCGTCAGCTTTTGCGTGCGATCCATCCGCATGTCGAGCGGCGCGTCATTTTTGTATGAAAACCCGCGTTCGGGCGTGTCCAGCTGATACGAGGACACCCCCAAATCGAGCAGGATGCCCTGCACCGCGGGAATTCCCAAGTCCCGCAGCACTGCGTCAATCTCGGTAAAGTTGCTTTTGACAAAGTCAATCCGGCAGGCAAACCCGGCCAGCCGGCCGCGCGCAGCGCGCAGCGCGTCGTCGTCGCGGTCAATGCACACCAGCCTTCCCCGTTCATCCAGCCGCTGCGCAATCAGGCTGCTGTGCCCTCCGCCGCCCGTCGTGCCGTCGACGTAGACGCCGTCGGGCCGTACGGCCAAAGCGTCCATGCACTGCTGCGCCAGTACGGGAACATGATGAAATTCCATGTCTTAAAATCCCAGCTCGTCCATGGCCTCGGCCGCCGCTTCAGCGGTAACCCCTTCACTGTACGCACGCCACCGATCCGCGTTCCAGATCTCGGCGCGCCCCGAAACGCCCAGCACAAAGACCTCTTTTTTCAAATCCGCATATTCGCGCAGATGGGCAGGGATCAGGATCCGCCCCTGTGCGTCAACCTCGCAGTCCGCAGCGCCGGAAAAGAAAAAGCGCTGCAAATTGCGGGACTTTGACATGGGAAGGGCGGCAATTTTTTTCTCAAGCTCGGCCCACGCCGGCTCGGAATAGACGAACAGGCAGTTGTCCAGCCCTTTGGTGACAATAAAACTGTCGCCCAGCTCTTCGCGCAGTTTGGTCGGGAAAACAAGACGGCCTTTCGCATCGATATTGTGCGGATATTGACCGAGCATTTTCCCACCTGCCTCTTGCTGTCACACTCTCTGGCACAAAGAGCCACTTTCCCCCACTGCTTGTTCTTTTATTATACGCAGTGCGCCAAAAAATTGCAAGAGCTTTTTCGGAATTTTCACCCGATCAAAAAGCGTTTTTTTGTCGCAAAATGTCGATTTTTAAAAACATAAAACATATGTTCGCATTTTTACAGAAAGAGCCGCCGGGCGTCTGCCCGGCGGCTCGTCAGCTTGGCTGTCTGTTTTTGCGGCTTCAAAGCCGCGTTTTAATTGTCTGAAGCCGGCTTGTCGCGCAGCAGCTGGCGGAACTGGATGCGCGACTGTTTGATCTCGTCGGCGGTCTGGGCCAGCGCGTCTTCGGCGCGGCGCATGGCGTCTTCACAGTAAGCGCCGGCGGCTTTCATGATTTCGCGCGAACGGTTTTCCGCGCCGGCGATGATCTCGGCGGCGCGTTTGCGCGCCTCGGTCACGACCTCGTGCTCATTGACGCGCTGCTTGGCATAATCTTCCGCCTGCTTTTTGATGGTGTCGTATTCGCGTTTGCCGGCGGAAATGACCTCGTTGCGCTTCTCCACAATTTCGCGCGCCATTTTAAGTTCAGCCGGCAGGTCGGCGCGGATTTCGTCCAGAATATCCAAAGCCTTGTCCCGCTCAATAATGCAGCGGTCGCCCAACGGCACGCTGCGCGCATCCTGGATCATCTCATACAGGGTCATAATCAGTTCGTCAATGGTAGTTCCAGCCATAATGCGTTTTCTCCTTTATTGTTCTCGATGGTACTTTTCAAGCAGCGCACGGCAGACAGCCGGAGATGCCAGGCCCGAAATATCCTGCCCGGCGGCGGCGCGGCGCCTGAGTTCGGACGAGCTTAAATTTTCCAGCCCCGGCGCGGCGGGAAGGAAAATGGTCTGCGCCCCGGCCCACTGCTGCTCGTTAAAGCGCGCCTGCAAAACCTCGTATACCAGATCCCCGGTGCTGCGCACCCCCTTGACAATGGCGCACGCGCCGCAGTCGCGGACGTATTCCCACAGCATACCGGCCCACACGTCGGCATCGACGCCCGGAATATCCGCGACGCTTTCGCGCACCAGTGCAAACCGCTCGTCGCGCGAAAAAAGATAATGCTTTTCCCGGTTGTCCATGACGACAGCCACCACGCGGTCAAACAGCCGGGCCGCCCGGCGGATAAGGTCGAGATGTCCGTTTGTCATGGGATCAAAGCTGCCGGGCACAATGGCAAGTTTCATTCCGTATTCCTCGTCAGCGTTGTGACGGCCGTAGAGCCGTAGCGGTATTCCCGCAGTTTCGTGTAAGGGGCGCCGGGGATATACACCCTGTCCCCCCGGGCGCTTTCACATACGATTATACCACGGGCGGCGAGGATGTCAAACCGTTCGATCGCCCTGAGCGCATCTTCCAGTATTTTCCCGCCGTACGGCGGGTCGAGCAGGATGATGTCAAAGCTGCCCGGGGCCTGTTTCGCAACAGCCGACAAAAAGTCCCCCGCGAAAACGGCGCAGCGATCCTGCATCCCGCAGGACGCGATGTTCTGCCCGATGGCGCGCAGGGCGGCCCGGTCATTGTCGCACAGCAGGCAGGACGCCGCCCCGCGCGACAGGCATTCAAGCCCCAGCTGCCCCGACCCCGCGAACAGATCGAGCACGCGGGCGCCCGGCACCCGGAACTGGATAATGCTGAAAACCGCTTCCTTGACGCGGTCGGTTGTCGGCCGCGTGTGCAGCCCGGGCGGCGCGGACAGGCGTTTGCCGCGGAGCGCCCCCGCAATGATGCGCATGGCTATTCTTTCCCCTTTTCAGAAAAATGCCGCGCGATCTCTTCGGCCACGTTGCGCGGAACGACGGCGGCCAGCTCATCCACCGATGCGCGGCGGATTGCCGAAATGGTGCCGAAGTGGCGCGTCAGCTGCCTGCGGCGCGCCTCCCCCAGCCCCGGAATTCCATCGAGCGCCGAACGCCGGGCGTTTTTGGCCCGGACATCGTGGTGATAGGCCACGGCGAAGCGGTGGGTTTCTTCCTGAATCCGCCCGACCAGGGCAAAAACTGCCGGCGCCGACACAATGCCGATTTCACGCCCATCCGCCGTGACAAGGGCGCGGGTACGGTGGTGGGCATCTTTGACCATGCCGAAAACGGGGATGCCGACGCCGCGCTGTGCAAGCTGCTGCTGCGCCACGCGGGTCTGGCCTGTCCCGCCGTCCATCAGCAGCAGATCGGGCAGGGGCAGGAAGCCCTCGTCCCCGCCCAGCGCACGGTCAAGCCTGCGCCCGACGACCTCGGCCATGGCGCCGTAATCGTCGCCGCCTGCCGCCTGTTTGACTTTAAATTTTTTATAGGCGCTCTTTTTAGGCGCGCCGTCTTCAAACACCGTCATGGACGCGACCGGATCGCTTCCCGCCGTGTTGGATATGTCAAAGGCTTCGATGCGCCGGGGCGTTTTTCCCAGCCCCAGCATCTCGCCCAGCATCACCAGCGTCTTGCGCGAACGCTGTTCGCGGGTCTCGAGCGCTTCAAGCTCCAGACGGGCGTTGTCGGCGGCCAGCCGGACCATTTGCAGCTTTTCGCCGCGCTGCGGCACCAGCACCGAACACCGCCGCCCCCGCAGCGATGACAGCAGCGCTTCGACGCCTTCCCGGTCGTCAATGTCGCGATCGAGCGCCAGCTCGCGCGGCGCGTTGCCGGCACGGCTGTAATACTGCTTGATGAAACTGGCCAGCGCGTCGGGCAGATCCTGTTCTTCCAGCCCGTCAAAAAACTGCACTTTTTTGTCCATCAGGCTGCCGCCGCCGTACGACAGCAGGGCGAACGCCGCGCGTGTGCCGCGCAGCGCGCAGGCCAGAACATCGATGTCAGACAGCGTGACGCCGGTGACCAGGCGGCTGCGCCCCAGCTTCTGCACGGCGCGCATCCGGTCGCGCAGCTGCGCGGCCCCCTCGAAATCGAGCGCTTCGGCGCGCTCGTTCATTTTTTCTTCCATTGCGCGCGCCAGGTCGTCGCCCTTGCCTTCCAGCAGCAAGGCGCTCTGGCGCAGCAGCTCGGCATACTGCTCGGGGCTAACGCTTCCGGTGCATACGCCGCAGCACTTTTTCAGGTGCAGCATCAGGCAGGGCCGCTCTTTGCCGATGTCGCGCGGGAATTTGCGCGTACAGGTCGGCAGGGCAAAGGTTTCGCGCACAATCTCGATGGCCGCTTTGGCCGCGCCGCGGCCGCCGTACGGGCCGAAGTAACGGGCCCCGTCGTCCTGCCTCGCCGGGGATATGGAAAAGTTGGCGTATTCGCCCTTGCCCAGCCGGACATAGGGGTACCCCTTATCGTCCTTGAGCAAAATATTGTACTTCGGCTTGTAGCGCTTGATCAGCGTATTTTCAAGCAGCAGCGCGTCAAACTCGGTTTTGGCGTAAATGGTTTCAAAATCGTCGATATTTTCGACCAGCCGCCGCGTCTTAGCCGTGTGCGACGCCAGATTGGCAAAATATTGGCTGACGCGGTTTTTCAGCACTTTGGCCTTGCCGACATAAATGACCTGGCCGTTTTTGTCGCGCATCAGGTATACGCCGGGCACAAGCGGCAGCTCGTGCGCCTTTTGCCGAAGCTGTGACAGGGTCATACAAAACCTCCAGGCGATGCAAAAAGCGCCGCGTGCGTGCGGCGCTTTCGGTCAGTATGGGGGCGCACTGGCAAAGCGCCGACGCGCCCGCGAGTCTTATTCCCCGAAATTGGCGGCAATCAGGGCGCACAGCGCGTTGACGGCTTCTTCCTCGTCGGGGCCTTCCGCCGAAATGGTAATGGTGCTGCCCTTGGTGATGCCGAGAGACAAAACACCCAACAGGCTCTTGGCATTGACTTTGCGGTCGTCCTTTTCCACCATCATGGTGCTGCGAAACTCATTGGCTTTTTGAATAAAAAAGGTTGCCGGCCGGGCGTACAGGCCCACCTGGTTGGTGACTGTAATGTCTTTGGAAAACATAACGTTCCCTCGCTTCCTGAGATTCGGTTGGTTGATTATATCCTATTTTAACAGATTCTTTCCGTCTTGGCAATCCCTTTTCTGCAATTCCCGCAGCATCAAAGGAAAAAATAAAGTAAAATCGGCATAAAGGCAGCAGGGATCAGATTGGCGACATTGAATTTTTTAATGTCCCACAGGTCAAATCCAATCAGCATGAGCACCGCCGACCCGACGAGCGACATCTGCCCCACGACGACCATGGGAATGTAATCGCCCAGAAAATACGCCACCAGCGTAATGGCCCCCTGGTACACCAGGATGGACAGCGCAGACAGCATGACGCCGTAACCGTAGACCGTGGCGAAAATGACCGACACAATCCCGTCGAGCACCGCTTTGGTGAACAGCATGGAAGGGTCCCCCATAATGCCGTCCTGAATCGACCCGATAATGGCCATCGCGCCCGCACAGAACAGCACCGTCGAACTGGCGAAGCCGGCGCCGATGTCGACGTTTTCCGCAGCGCCCGGCCTGGACAGTTTCCGCTTTAAGAAATTGGCGATGCGGTTGAACAGCCGGTCGATGCCAATGAGTTCGCCGAGCAGGCCGCCCAGTACGAGCGACAGCACCATGCCCAGCCCATACGACGACGTCAGCACGCCGTCCTGCGCTGCCGTCACCGCCTGGGTGACGACCCCGAGCACGCCCAGCAGAAAGACGCCGGTGCCCTGAGCGGTAAAAATGATTTCCTGAAAACGCTTCGGAATGCCTTTTTTAAACAGCAAACCAACCGCTCCGCCCGCGACAATCGCGGCCGCGTTGACAAGCGTGCCTGCTCCAACCATGTTTTCCTTTTCCCCTTTGTGTTTGTAGTCTCTCTGTCTTTATTCCAGCGTCGCAATGGTCACGCCGTCTTCGCCTTCGCCGTATACGCCGAGGCGGTAGCTTTTGACCTGCGGCATGCTTTTCAGCTCGGCCTGTACGGTGCGGCGCAGCACGCCGGTGCCTTTGCCGTGGATGATGGTGACCGCCGGCAGGTGCATACGCACCGCGCCGTCGATAAAACGCCCCAGCTCTAAAATCGCCTCTTCGGCCGTCATGCCGCGCAGGTCGAGACTGGCGCCCTGCCCTTCCGGGCGTGGGACGCGGCCGCCGGCCGTGCTTTTAGGCGCCTGGACCGGCTTGGGCCTGCTCTCTTCGATAAACTGGATCTCGTCGGGCCGCACCGTGATTTTCATAATGCCGGCCTGTACGCGGACATTGCCGCCCGGCGCCGGCGTTTCGAGCACCGTGGCCCGCGTTTTGGTCGCCAGCAGCTCGACGGTGTCGCCGGCCCGCAGCGGGCGCGGGGGCGGGATGGCCTTCTTTTTGGCTTTTTCCAGCGTGGTGCGGCGCTCAGCCTGCGAAATCTGCCCGCGGAAAGCGGCGCGCGCCGCGGCCAGGTTGGGGTCTTTGCCTTCTTCGGCCTGCTGGCGCAGCTTGCGCGCTTCGGTCAGCACATATTCTGACGTAGCGCGGGCGTTGTTTAAAATTTCCTGCGCCTTGAGCTTGGCGTCCATGATAAGCTTTTCCCGCTCGCCCTCGAGGGTGCTCAGCCGTTCCCTTGCCGTCCGTTCGGCCTCGGCAGCCTGCGCGCGGTCGCGCTCGGCCGACGCCAGGCGGCGTTCAAGCTCCTGCCTCTTTTCCTCGAGCTGTGAAATGACTTCTTCAAACCGCTTGCTCTCGGCGCCGACACGGCTGCCGGCGCTTTCGATGACGGCGTTGTCCAGCCCCAGGCGCGCCGCAATGGCAAAGGCGTTGGACTTGCCAGGGATGCCGAATACAAGGCGGTAGGTCGGGCGGAGCGTCTGCACGTCGAACTCGCAGGACGCGTTTTCAACCCCGTCGGTCTCGAGCGCATACATTTTGAGTTCCGCGTAATGGGTTGTGGCGATGACGGCGCTGCCGCGGCGGCGCAGCTCTTCGATGATGGCCATGGCCAGCGCCGCGCCCTCGACCGGGTCGGTGCCCGCCCCCAGCTCGTCGAGCAGCACCAGCGCGCCGCCGTCCGCCGCGCGCAGGATGTCGACGATATTGACCATGTGGGACGAAAAGGTCGACAGCGACTGCTCGATGCTCTGTTCATCCCCGATGTCGGCCAGCACCGACGTGCGGATTCTCACAACGCTGTCTTCGCCCGCCGGGATTTGCAGCCCGCACTGCGCCATGACGGTCAGCAGGCCGACCGTTTTGATGCTGACCGTCTTGCCGCCCGTATTGGGGCCGGTGATGATGACGGTGTCGCATTTTCCGCCGATTTCAAAGTCGATGGGCACGGCCTTTTCCTGGTCGAGCAGGGGATGGCGCGCGCGGCGCAGCAGCGTTTTCCCGCTGTCGCTGAGGCGCGGGCGCAGGGCTTTCATCTTATAGGCCAGCTTGCCGCGGGCAAAAATAAAGTCCAGCGCGCACAGCGTCTCGTAATCGCGCTGCATGGCGCCCGCGCCGGCCGCGACTTCGGCCGACAGGGCGGCCAGAATCCGCTCGATTTCCTGCTGCTCCTTTCCCGACAGCACGCGGATGCTGTTGTTCAGATCAACAACGGCCGTCGGTTCGATGAACAGCGTCGCCCCGCTCGAAGACACGTCGTGCACCAGGCCGCCGAACGCCGATCGGTATTCGGCCTTGACCGGCACGACATACCGCCCCGAACGGATGGTTACCAGGCTGTCCTGAAGCATTTTCTGATAGGTTGGCGAAGAAGTGATGCGGTTTAACGTCTCGCGGACACGCGACGCGGCGACGCGCATCTGCCTGCGGATATCATTCAGCTCAGAGCTGGCCGAGTCGGCTATTTCCTCTTCTGAGATGATGGACGTGGTGATTTTGTCTTCCAGATATTTGTTGCCTGACAGGGATGAAAACAGCTCGTCGAGCGACGTTTTCCCCTCGCGGTGGTTTTCCAAATACCCGCGCGTCGTGCGCGCGGCGCGCAGCAGCCGGGCTACGGCGAGCAGCTCGGCCATATTCAAAACGCCGCCCATGTCGGCGCGCGACAGCGCCCCGGACAGATCCCGGACCCCGTCGAACGACGGGCTTCCAAACAGGCCCATCAGGTGAACGGCGTCAGCGCACTGCTGCTGCAAAAGCTCGCACCGGCTGATCGACACTTCCGGCTGCAGCGACAGCGCGCGCTCGCGGGCCAGGTCGGTCTGCGTCTCAGCCGCCAGCAGCTCGAGCACTTTGGGCAGCTCAAGCGTGTGCAGTGATTTTTCTTGCAATGTCATGGCAGGTCTCCCAGTTTATGATAAAAATCCAGCGTTGAAAAGCCGCGCTCCAGGCGCGACAACAGATATTTTTCAGTAAAATCACATAAGACGGCACGGCTTTCGCCCTCGAGCGAAAAGGACAGGAGCTTTTTCAAGTCGCAATCCAGTATGTACCTCGCGGCGCGCAGCGCCCCCCCGTCCAGCGCCTGCGACAGGGTCTTCCCGTCGGGCGCATAGCCCGACAGGGCGGCATAGCGCAGCTCAAAAGCCGCTTTGACCTTCCAGCGCTCATCCCCGCGGGACAGCGCATACAGGCTGTTCAGCGCCAGGCGCAGCACGCCGGGCTGCAGCGGGCTGCCTTCGGCTTCGGTGCCCAGCACCTCGGCCAGATAGGACGCCAGCGACGCGCCGTCCAGGTCGCGGCGCAGCCCGGCGAACTGCTCGCGCGTCTCGGCCTCGTCCAGCCGGTACCGGCCGTTGTATTCAAAAAGGGTCATCTCAGAATAAGCGAACAGCTGCACGGCCGGCAGCAGGCGGCTGCCGCGCCGTCGCGCGCCGCGTGCGCTGACCGTCAGCTTGCCCAGCCGATCGGTCAGCACCGTGAGGATTTTGTCGCTTTCCCGGTAATCGACCGACCGGATCACCAGCCCGCCGACGACTGCGTGCATGGCCCGGCGCCCCCTTTACTGCCTCTCTTCCCGCTGCTCGCGCGCTTTGTAATAACAATACGCCTGCGGCAGCCCGGTTTTTTGAAACAGCTCCCAGCTTCTGTCTTTCATCTCATCACCCCGGGATTAGTTTCTGCCCCCGGCACGGCAATAGCCGAAAGAAATATAGACAGCACTGGAAAAACTTTTACGGCTCGTCGAAGAGCCCCATGCTGCGGATCTGGTTTAAATTGTTGCGCCAGTCTTCCTTGACTTTGACCCACAGCTCCAAAAACACCCGGGCGTCGAGCATCTGTTCAATCTCGGCGCGCGCTTCGGCGCCAACCTTTTTGAGCATGGCGCCGTTCTTGCCGATGACGATGCCCTTGTGGCTTCGCCGCTCGCAGTAAATGACGGCGCCTATTTCCATCAACCCGTCTTCACGCTCGATGTATTTTTCAATTTCAACTGCGATGCCGTGCGGCACTTCCTTGTCGAGCGCCATGAGCAGTTTTTCGCGGATGATCTCGGCCACCAGCTGTCGCTCGGGCTGGTCAGACACCATCCCGTCCGGGAAAAGCTGGGGCGACGGCTGGCAGTGCTTTTTAAGCTCGGCAAGAAGCTCGTCCAGCCCCTCGCCGCGCGACGCGGAGACGGGCACCACGGCGTCAAACGGGCAGGCGTTTTGATAAGCGGCCATGACTTCCAGCAGGTTTTCTTTTTTGACGGTGTCGATTTTGTTGATAACCAGGACGGCCGGCAGCCTGTATTCCCTGATTTTGTCAATGAGCATCTGCTCGGGGATGCCGATGCGGGCCACCGGTTCAACGACGAGCACCGCCGTATCGACGTCGGCGACCGTCTCGTTGACGACGCGGACCATGGTCTCGCCCAGCCGGGTGCGCGGCTTGTGCAGCCCCGGCGTGTCGAGGAAAATCAGCTGGCAGTCGCCGGAATTGAGCACCCCGGTAATGCGGGTGCGGGTCGTCTGCGGTTTGTTGGACACAATGGCCACCTTGACCCCGCACAGCGCGTTGGTCAGGGTGCTTTTGCCGACGTTTGGCCGGCCGACAATGGAAAAAATTCCGGCTTTTGTAATTTGACTCATTGTTTTATCCCTCGCGTTTCAGGCCAATCGACGACAGCGCCTCTTCTTCGCGGGCGCGCATGACGGCTTTCTGCGGTCCCTCGTCTACATGATCGTAGCCCAGCAGGTGCAGAATGGAATGAACGGTCAGATAGGCGCATTCGCGTTCGGCTGAATGGCCGAATTCTTCGGCCTGCGCCCGGGCACGCTCCAGAGAGATGAGCACGTCGCCGAGAAAGAGCCGGCCGGTTTCGGGGTCGCGGTCCTGCTCCAAAGTGCCGCGGTAGCTGCCCTCGGCGAACTCCAGCATGGGAAAGGACAACACGTCGGTCGCACAGTCGATCTGGCGGATTTCGCGGTTGGCCGCCCGGATGCCCTCGTCATCGACCAGCGTGACGTCGACCTCGGCGTCAAACGGAAATTCAAAAAGCCCGAATGCCGCCCGCGCCGCCTGCGCGATCAGCTGCCGCTCCTGCGGGCAGTCAGTCCCAAGTTCGCTGTACAGAGTTACTTCCAGCATGGCCTGTCCTCCTTTTTGCTGCGTTTTTTGTATGATTATACCATTTATCCCGTGCAGAGGCAATGATCCCGCCGCCCGCGGGATCTAAACTCAGCCGCTCACACCGCCCTTTCCGGCGGTGTCGTCCAGCACTTCAAAGTCAGAAAGCACAATATCGGCGGCCTCGCTGGCTTTGGACAGGTTTTCCGGGGACATGGCCGCAAACTTGGCCAGCTCTTTTTGCAGTTTTTTTGCCATTGGTACAAAGGTAGCCGCCGACAAACCGCCTGAAATCAGCCCGCCGATCACCGGCACGGCTTTGCTGACCGCTTTTCCCACGCTGTCTTTGGTCACTTTGACGCCTATCCAGGCCAGCACCTTTTTGGCGATGTTATAAACGGCGTACTTGCTCAGCGGCTTGGCGGCCACTTTCGCGCCGATTTTTGCCGCGTTTGCCGCAGCCAGCTTGGCCAGGGCCGCCGTTGCGGCGCTCACCCCGAACATGACGCCGAGGAAAATCATCAGGACGTTTTGCGTGGCGTCGTCCAGGTCAATATCCCTGTAACCGTATATATATGCGAGCTTTTGCGCGATGCGCAGGACATGCGCGTAAAACTGCGCCAAATCAGCGGGGACGGTTCCCGCGATGGCCCACCCGCCGGGGAATCCGGCCGCCGTGGACAGGGCCGTGACTTTGGTCGACTCAAAGCTGACGGCCCCTTTGGCAAGCCGGTTGAGCAAATCGACGGATACCCCGGCGTTTACCGTCCCGTTTTCCAACGCGTCTGCAAGCCGTGCGGGGCTGATTTTCCCTTTCAGCTGTTTGGTCAAAAACTCTTCCCTATCGATTTTGCAATAGGGCAGCTTACAGGCTGCGGATATCATCTCTTCTACGCCCATTTTGGCGGCATTTGCCTTTTCGTCCATATTTTCCCGCCTTTTCCTTCTCTTTTTATTTCTTATAATAGCGATGGCTTCCGGTGTTTTTACGGGGCTGCTGTTTGGACGACTGCTCTTCGTACTTTTCAAATGCTTTGACGATCTGCCCGACCAGCTTGTGGCGCACGACGTCGCGGCCTGTCAGTTCGACGACCTCGATGCCCTCGATGCCCTGCAAAAGCTCGGCGCATTTTTTCAGCCCCGACTCGCTGCCCGCCGGCAGGTCAATCTGCGTGACGTCGCCGGTCAGGATCATGCGCGAGCCCTCGCCCAGGCGGGTCAGAATCATTTTGAGCGATGTCATGACCAGGTTCTGGCATTCGTCGACGATAACACCGGCGTTTTTCAGGGTGCGGCCGCGCATATAGGCGAGCGGCGCGACCTCAATGGTGCGGTTTTCCACATACTTCTGCACCGTGTCATGCCCCAGGATTTCGTCGAGCGCGTCGTACAGCGGGCGCAGATAAGGGTCGACCTTGTTCTGCAGGTCGCCGGGCAGGAAGCCCAGCTTTTCGCCCGCTTCGACGGCCGGCCGGCACATGATGATTTTGTCGATTTCCTTGCGCTTGAGCATGGCGACGACAGCCGCCACCGCCAGACAGGTCTTGCCGGTGCCGGCCGGGCCGATGCAGATAGCGACGGTGTTGTTTTTGATGGCTTCCAGGTACCGGCGCTGCCCGATGGTGCGGCATTTGACGGGCGCGCCGCGGTGGGTGACGACAATCGTGTCTTTCATGGCGGCCAGCGCCGCTTCGGCGTCGCCGGTGCGCACCAGGTCGATGACGCGCAGCACGGCAAACTCGTCAACCGCCTCGCCTGCGCGGCGCATCAGGCACAGCGTCCGCAGCGTCTCGGCGGCCAGTTCGACGTCTTCGGTGATTTCGCCCTTGACCTCGACGGTTCCGTCGCGGGTCAGGACCGACACCCCCAGGTGCTGTTCAATGGTTTTTAAATTGACGTCGCCGACGCCGAAAACATCCTGCAAAACGGCGATGTCCAGTTCCATAGTAATTGTGTGCAAAGGTCTTCCTCACTTCCATCATATCCTGACTTACGGCTGCCCGGATGCCGCGCCGAGCGGCACCTGCACTCCGCAGCGCTCGAGGCACTCGGCGCGCAGCGTGGCGGTCAGGCGGCCGTTTTCTTTTTCAAACCGGTATTCCAGCTCGGTGACAGCGCCGTCCGCCTGCCGGCCGAGCATGTCGAGCAGACGGGCACGCAGGGTTTCGGCGCATTTTTCTTCGCTCAGTTCCAGCGGCGCGCGCGCCAGCTCGGTATAGGTTTCGGTCACCAGCGTCAGCGGGAACCGCAGCCCGTCCGACACGGACAGCGGCTGCTTCTCTACCTTTTTATCATAACACGCAAACGGCTCACTTTCAACAAGATATAAATTCACTCTCTTCGATCCGATCAGCAGCGCATACCGCGTCTTTGTCCTGCCGGTCGGCGACGCGGCGTCGATGCGGTCGGACAGCGTCAGCCGCGCAGTGCGCCATGTCCGCAGCACCGCTTCGGCGTCGGCGTGCACCTGCCAGGTTTCTCCCTGCTGGCTCAGCATCGTTCCCGACGCCAGCAAATCCCCGGCTTCGACGGTCTTGCCCACCTCGGTCATGGCGGTTCCGCTGCGCACAATCAGGCTGTCCACGACGCCGGTCTTATCGGCCACAACATCGCAGGGCGTGTCAACCCCCAGATCTTCGCGTTCGGTTCCGCGCTCGCGCACGATGACCTGCGCATGGCTGCCGCTTAAATTAACCGCCATATACGCCAGCCGGTCGGTCTGCATCAGCACGGCAGTGCGCACCTGTTCGGCATCGATCCCCGACGTCCGCGCGCCGACGCGCAGCCCGTTCTGTTCCAGAAGCGTCATGACCTCGGCCTGCGGCATGGTCTCGCAGCCCTCGATGCTGATGGTCCAGACAAAACCGGACAAAGCGTACAGCATCGCGCCGCACAAAAGCCCGCCGGCCAGCAGGGCATGACGGCGGCGCAGCCGCCGCCCGTAAAAAGGCGCGCCCGACTTGCCTGTAACGCGGATGCGGCACATAGTCCGCCGCGCGTAGGGCCGCAGGGCGAAAAAGCCGCCGATGCGGACGCTCGCCTCGATGCGGTCGGGCGCAATGCGCCGAACGCCCCAAAAAGCGATGCCGTTGGCGGCGCACACATTCAAAAACCGCTCTGTCCCCGCCCCCTGCACCGAAATACGCACGCTGCCGCGCAGAAAATTCAGGCACTGCATGAGCATCGTCCCGCCCCCCTTTCAGCGCTGCAGCTCGACCGACGCTATCAGCCCGGTCACGGTGATTTCGGTCTTTGTCATTGTCCGCAGCTGCAAGTCCATGCCCGTCACCCGGATGGCCATGCCGCGCGCCGCAACGCGGATGCACTCTTCACTGTATTCCAGCACCCCGTGGTGCCGCTCAATCAGCAGCTGCCCGCCCCCGGTCAGTTCGATGCGCGGCACGTCAAGCAACGCATATGCGGGCGCGTCCATTTCGAGCATCGCCTGCCGCACCTGCTCGCGCCAGGGGACTTTATTCCCCGAATCCCGTTTCTTCATCACACTGTTTCCCTCCGCATGTGCTTCGGCGCTTTCGCATATAATCTGGCAAAGCCCACACGAAACGGAGCCTTGCTATGAACAGTATATTGCAAAAACGTGTTGTTGAGACGCAGATTTACCTGCTTATCGGGATTTTTGCCTTGGGGCTGGTGCTGTTTGCCCGCGAAACGTCGCAGGCCGCTGCCGGGGCGCTCGCGCTGTGCGCGCAGGTACTTGTCCCGTCGCTCTTCCCGTTTTTCGTCGTGTCCTCGCTGTGCGTGCAGACCGGGATGGCTTTTTTGGCAGGCCGCGCTTTTGAAAAGCCCATGCGGCTTCTGTTCGGCGTGCCCGGCGCATGCGCCCCGGCCTTTGTCCTGGGGCTGGTCGGCGGCTACCCGGTGGGCGCGCAGGCCGTTGTCTCTCTGTACAAACAGGGCGTATGCACCAAAACGGAAGCAGAACGCCTGCTCGCATTCTGCAACAACTGCGGCCCCGCCTTTATCTTCGGCGCCGTCGGGGCATCCATGCTGGGTGGCAGCGGAGCCGGTGCACTGCTGTATGTCCCCCACATACTGGCCTCGGCGGCCGTCGGCGTCCTGTTTTCCCTGCGCGCGCGGCGGGGCGGTTCAGAAGGCCGCCCCCACGCCGGCATCGTCTGCACGCCGTTCAGCCGCGCCTTTACCACTGCCGTGACCACATCGTTTTCTTCAGTGCTCAACGTCTGCGCTTTTGTCATTTTTTTCGCCGTCGCTATCCGGCTGCTGCACCTGCTTGGTGTCATTCCCGCGCTGGCAAACGCACTGAATGCGCTGGTTCCCGCGCTCGACCCCGGTCTTGCCGACCAGATGCTGAGCGGGCTGCTCGAAGTGACGAGCGGCGTCAAGGGCCTGCTGTCCCTGGACACCGGAATGGCGGTTCGTCTGACCGCCGCTGCCTTTCTGCTGGGCTGGGCCGGGCTTTCGGTACACTGCCAGGTCGTCGCCCTGATCGGCGGCAGCGGATTGTCCCCCCTGCCGTATATGGCCGGCAAAGCCCTGCAAGGCTGCCTGGCTGCGCTGCTGACCTGGCTCGCCCTGTCCCTGTTTCCCGCCGCGGCCGCCGTTTCAGGGACGTCGTCCGCTCCCATCCCTTTTCCTGCCGATTTTCCCTCCCTTTTCTGGCCCGCTTTTGCTTCGTCTGTCGTATGCTGGCTGAGCTTTGCCGCCCTTTCCCTGCTTTTCCGGCTCATTACCCGTTGTAAAAACAGGGGGTTTCCTGTATAATGATGTCAAAAGCATCGCAAAGGAGGCGCAGGCATTGCTGTACGACGAACCGCCCCGCAGGGTATGCGCCCTGTGTCAGCACGCCCGCGATTTTCGCGGCGACGAAATGCTGTGCACGAAAAAAGGACCTGTGTCCTTTGACTTCCACTGCCGTCATTTCCGTTACGACCCCATGCGCCGAAAGCCGTCGGCGCCTGCGCTGCCCCGCGCCCTGCCCGCGCCAGAGGCTTCTCAGCTGTAAAGAAAGAGCGTTCCCACTCGGCTCTTTCCCCACCGCAAACGCTTCGCTGGTTTGCGCCGGGGGCCTAACCCCATTCGGCTCACTTCGTTCGAGCCTCATGGGGGCCCCATTTATTTAATTGCTTCGGGTCGGCAAAGCCTCCCCTCTGCATACGCCGCCACCCGGCGGCGTCCCGGCTGCGCCGGGTCCCATTCGGCTCACTTCGTTCGAGCCTCATGGGGGCCCCTTTGATTCAATTGCTCCGGGTCGGCAAAGCCTCCCCTTCGCACACGCCGCCACCCGGCGGCGTCCCGGCTGCGCCGGGTCCCGAGGATGCCGCACGGATGCTTTTTACACACCGGCGCGTCCCACAGGGCCCTGCGTCATCCTCGCGAAGCGAGCTTGACGCCCCAAGCACCAACCTTTAGCAGGGAATGGATTCAACGCTGCTGTCGCCGCGCGGCTCAAGGCGCTTGCCGCCGTCCGCGCGGCATTGGTTACGTTTTGGGCGTTTTTTGGTACTTTTTGTCGCTCGTGACAAAAAGTACGGCCTTCCCCCCGTGGCGGTGCGCAGCCGACAGGCACTGGGCTCCGCCGGCCTTCGGAATCGGCCAGATCTTTCCTCATCCGCCGCAGCTGGAGCACCGGCTGGCTGCTGGTCCGGCATGGGTGCAAAGTGACCTTGTGTTTACCGATGAACGCAGGCTGCACCTGACGAAATCCGCCGTTTATCGTGCCTTCAAAAAAGTGGTTGCATCCATCGGGCGGCCTGACGCGCGCTTTCACGACCTGCGGCATTCGTATGCCGTGGCCGCCATTCATTCCGGGGACGATATCAAAACGGTCCAGAGCAATCTCGGCCACGCCACAGCGGCACGCTGGACGTTTACGGGCATATCACCGACAAAATGAAGCAGGAAAGCGCCGCCCGCATGGAGCAGTTCATTCAAAGCATTTCGGGGTAATTTTCTGTAAGGGGTCAAAGTTGGGGTCAAAAGACTAAAAAAGACAACAAAAAAACCCTGTAACCATTGCGGTTACAGGGTTTTTTGTTGGAGGCGCCACCCAGATTTGAACTGGGGAATCAGGGTTTTGCAGACCCGTGCCTTACCTCTTGGCTATGGCGCCATACAATACGACAGGAGCTTTGAAACACCAAAAACTCCTGTCTTTTTCTCACGAGATTTTCTCTCATTCACCTTCCTGTGTTTCCACTTCCATATGGCTCCCTTAAAAGCCATATGGAAGTGGAGCGGATGACGAGGCTCGAACTCGCTACCTCCACCTTGGCAAGGTGGCGCTCTACCAGATGAGCTACATCCGCAAAATGGTGCCTTCGGCCGGAATCGAACCAGCGACACGCGGATTTTCAGTCCGCTGCTCTACCAACTGAGCTACAAAGGCATGATGGCGACCGTGAACGGGCTCGAACCGTCGACCTCTAGCGTGACAGGCTAGCGTTCTAACCAACTGAACTACACGGCCACATAATCGGGAAATGGTGGGAACAACAGGGCTCGAACCTCTGACCCCATGCTTGTAAGGCATGTGCTCTCCCAGCTGAGCTATGCTCCCAGGCGTTCTCGCCGGCCGCATATCTCAGCGACGGGTATTATTATACCCATTGACCCACCAAATGTCAAGCACTTTTTTGATTTTTTTGTTTCC
>CALWJQ010000015.1 GCA_944381055.1 uncultured Clostridia bacterium
TGGCGCTGGCCAAGCACCTGTACCCCGACTGGTACGGCGACGTCGACCTTGACACCGTTGCCGCCGAGCTGGGAATCACCGACATCCCGGTCTATTTTTGAGTGAATGCGCAGCCGCGCTCACAATACACAGCAAGGAGAATGCATATGAAAAAAGCACTCAGCCTGTTTCTGTCCGTTTTGCTGCTCGTCTCGGCCCTGGCGTTGCCCGCTGCGGCCGCCGATCCGGCGCTGCCCGGCGGCTCGTACGAGGGCAAAACCGTCATCATCTACACCGGCAACGTCCGCGGCGACGTCAGCGTGTATCCGCGCATCAAAGCGGCCCGCGACGCCTATGAGGCGGCGGGGGCCTCTGTCTATGTGGTCGACACCGGCAACTATCTGCAAGGATCGGCGGCGGCCAACACCGACCGCGGCGCCGGCATCACCGACCTGATGAGCGCCGTGGGCTACGAATTTACAGCCATGGGCCTGGCCGAGTTCGGCTACACCGACGCGACGACCGGCTACCCCTATCACGGCAACTTCACCCGCTATTACACCCAGGCCCAGCTGTGCAACGGCGTCAAAGAGCAGACCTATGCCCAAAACCGCGACGGCAGCGTCACCGCTGTGCTGCCCGCCCGCAGTACGGCAAGTTTTCACGCGGTGGCTTCCAATGTCATCGCCCGCACAGACATTTATGCGAAGGGCATCTCGGTCACCTCTTCCCGTCGGGGCGGGCTGACGCTGGGCTTTTACGGCTTGACCGACCCTGCGGTCGAGCAGAATGTTCAGGACGCCGATGAAAACGGCGTGCCCTATGTTTCGGTTTTGCAGCCCCGGCCCGCCGAGTTTACCGATTGGGGCGACATGCCGCCAGCTCAGCTTATCATCTGCCTGTCCAACGCCGGCGTCAGCGGCAGCGAGTACGGCGACATCGTCATCGATGCGCCCACTGCCGGCGGCATGGTGATGGGCGCCTATGTCATTGACAATGAAACCCTTGCCATCACGCACGAAGAGCTTGCGCTGAGCGATGCTGATGAAACCGTCGCCGCTCTGGCGGATCAGGTGCAGTCGGCGGCCGGCGAGGTGCTGTTTACCAGCGAAGTCGTCTTAAACGGCTCGGACGACCTGAACTGGAACGGCGAAAGCAATCTCGGCGACCTGACGGCCGACGCGCTGGTCTGGTATGCCGAAAACTTCATCGACGGCATTGACGAATCCCTGCCCCTTGTCGCCATCCAGAACGGCGGCAACTGCGATCAGTTTATTTATACCGGCGACGTCACCGAGATCGATCTTCTGCACGCCCTGCCCTTTTCGCCCATGGGCATCGGCGTTTTGACCGTCACCGGCGAGCAGCTGCTCGAAACGCTGGAAGCCGCTTCGCAGCGCCCCGACTGCCCGGGCTTTGCCCAGGTGTCCGGCCTGACGTACACGATCGATCTGGGCCAGGACTATGACGGCGGCGCGGCTTACGGCGACTATTACGTCGCCGATTCGGTCAACCGCGTGACCATTACCTCTGTCAACGGCCAGCCCTTTGATCCGGCGGCCCGCTATGCGCTGGTGTGCGACAACTTTTTGATGAACGGCAGCGACACCTATTACACGCTGCAAAACATCCGCGACGCCGGCGAAGGCGATTACATCAACAACGGCACCGGCGTGCGTGTGCGCGACGCCGTAGCCATGTACGTCCAGCAGGAACTGGGCGGCGTCATCGGCGAAGAATACGCCGAACCGCAGGGCCGCATCACTGTGCTCTTCCCGTCTTTCGACGATGTCGCAGACGGCGCCTGGTACCATGACGCCGTGGGCTGGGCCGCTTCCCGCGGGATCACGACCGGCGCAACCGAGACCGCTTTCGAGCCCGGCGAACCGTGTACCCGCGCCCATATCCTGACCTTTTTGTGGCGCGCTTCCGGCCAGCCGGACAGCACGCTGGAAAACCCCTTTGCCGACCTTTCGGGCAGCGAATACTACTATGACGCCGCCCTGTGGGCCGCGGAACAGGGCCTTGTCGAAGGCGATGTTTTTGACGCTGCCGCCCCCTGCCTGCGCAGCGATGTCGTCACCTATCTGTGGCAGCTGTCGGGCTCCATCGTCCCGGAAGGCGAAAACCCCTTTGAAGACGTTTCTGCAGACGCCCCCTATGCACATGCCGTGCTGTGGGCCGTCGACTCGGGCATCACCACCGGTGTCAGCGAAACTGCCTTCGATCCCGACGCCCCCTGCACCCGCGGCGAGATCGTCACCTTTTTGTACCGCCACTTCGCCCTGTGACCGCCATGGATTCGTTTTCAGAGCTGCGGCACGTTCTGGCCGCACACGCCGGACAGTACCCCCTCATGCGTCCCGCCGATGCCGTCAAGCTGGTCTACCAGAATGAAATGGGCGGCGGGCACCTGATTGCCGATCCGCAAAGCAGTTTGCAGCGCCTGTGCGGCGAGCTGGCACAGACGGCCCCCCTGCCCGGCTGCCCGCTGATCGAAGACATTGGCAGCGGAATGGGACGCGTCATGCTGGCGGCGCTGGATACGCGTCTCTGCCCGCCCGCGCAGCTCAACGCCGACTTTGTCCGTTCGGCGCAGCTGCACCGGGGTGACCCGGACGTGCTGCGGCAAAAGCTCGGCGTGCTGCGCCGCGCGGCGGCCGACGGCCTGTTCGCCTTTTCCGCCGCCGAACTCGACGCCTTTTTAAAGCCTTACGCCGCGTCCGGGTGCCCCGCTTTGTCGCACAGCCCGGAATACCGCGCGGCCTACCGGCCGGCCTACCGCGTCGTGCAGACCTCCGTATCCCTTTCCGGCCTGCTCGACGCAGCCGGCAGGGCCCTGCGGCAAAAGGGCCACCTGATCATCGCCGTCGACGGGCGCTGTGCGTCGGGAAAAACGACGCTGGCCGCGCGCCTGCACGACGTCCTGGGCTGGGCTGTCGTCCACATCGACGATTTTTTCCTGCGGCCCGAACAGCGCACTCCCGAGCGGTATGCCACACCGGGTGAAAACGTCGACCACGAACGCTTTCTGGCCGAAGTCCTGACGCCCCTGCGCGCCGGCCGTGCGGCCGAATACCGGCCCTTTGACTGCCATGCCGGGCAGCTGGGCGCGCCGGTGCGCGCAGAAGCTGCGCCGGTCACCGTCGTCGAAGGTTCGTATTCCTGCCATCCGGCGCTGCGCGATCTTTACGACCTGCGCGTCTTTTCCGACGTCGGCCCCGCCGAACAGATGCGGCGCATCAAAGCGCGCAACGGCAGGTACGCCGAGGTCTTCCGCGACCGCTGGATCCCGCTGGAAGAACGGTATTTTTCCGCCTGCGGCGTCCGGGAATGCTGCGATTTTTGGCTCACATTGGTTTAAGCAACAAAAGGGCCGGCTCCAGTCAGGAGCCGGCCCTTTTTATATGACGGGATTAGTCGCAGAGATTGTCGTACACTTCGCCGTCGATGATGGTCTTTTCACACAGCGTCATGCTGCTGAAGGGAATGCCATTCCAGATAGCAAAATCAGCATCCTTACCCACCTCGATGGATCCGATACGGTCGGCCAGCCCAAGCAGGCGCGCCGGGCGGATGGTGACCGCTTCAAAAGCCGTCTGTTCGCTCAGGCCGCGGGCAATGCACATGCCGACGTGCATGGGCAGGAACTTGGTGTGGCCGCCGGTGTCTTCGGTCATGCAGAAGTTGATGCCGGCCTGTTCCATCTTGGCCGGGGTGTCCAGGCGCAGGCCCCAGATCTCCATCTTGGATTTCTGCATGCTCATCGGGCCGACAACGCACGAGACATTGTGCTCTTTAAGAAAGTCAAGAATCTTATAGCCTTCAGTGCAGTGCTCGATGGTGAAGACCAGCCCGAACTCTTCGGCAATGCGCACGGCGGTGACGATGTCATCAGCGCGGTGGCTGTGAATACGGCACTTCATCTCGCCGCGGACGACAGGAACCAGCGGTTCGAGCTTGAAGTCGGGCTTGGGCGCTTCCTTCGAGGGGTCTTTTTCATGGGCCAGCTTGGCGTCAGAATAGACCTTGGCGTTAAAGAGCGCCTCGCGCAGCACGGCGCCGACGCCCATGCGGGTCGTGGGCATCTGCTGCTTACGGAAGCCGTAGCAGTTGCGCGGATTCTCACCCAGGGCCATCTTCATATGCTCGCTGCCCGGGATAATGATGTCAAAAACCGTCGAGCCGGCCTTTGTCTTAAAGCTGATGCCTGTGCCGCAGACAACATTGGCCGAGCCGGGGCCGGTGTAGCAGGTGGTAAAGCCGCCCTTGCGGGTTTCTTCAATGCCGATGTCGTGCGGGTTGAGGGCGTCAATGCCGCGGACAAACGGGGTCACCGGGTTGGTGGTCTCGTTGCCGTCGTACTGGCTGTGCATATCGCGCGGCTCGTTAAAGGTGGAAATATGGGTGTGCGCGTCAATAAAACCGGGGGTCACCCATTTGCCTTTGGCGTCGATGACGCAGGCGTCCGAAGGGATGTCCAGGTTCTGGCCGACAGCGACAATCTTGCCGTCTTTGACAAGCACGTCGCCGTTTTCAATCACGCCGTTTGTCACGGTGATAATTTTTCCGCCTTTGATTGCAAGCATGATGTCCACTCCTCTTTTGTTAAGTAGTCGGCTACCATATCAGTAGATACCCATATTGTATACCTAAATGCCCGCAAAGGCAAGCAGAAACTTTGCCGCCGCCCTGCCGCACAAAAACACGTCCATAAGGGTTGACAAGCGCCGGTTTCTGTGATATAGTATATAAGCACCACAGATAATGACGCGGGGTAGAGCAGTTGGTAGCTCGTCGGGCTCATAACCCGGAGGCCGCAGGTTCAAATCCTGTCCCCGCAACCATGTTGTGCAACAAAAAAAGATATTGCACCGGAAAACCCCGATACCACAACGGTTTCGGGGTTTTTTCGTGCCCCAATTTTCAAGTGCAAACAAAAAGATATTTTTCTTTGTTGAGAGGACTTGAACTACCGACCCCCACTATTTCAGGCGGCTTTTGAGAGATGTATTCTCCCGAAAGCCGCCTTTTTTCGTTTCCACTGAAAAATTATTTTCTAAGATCTTCCCTAAAAAGTAAGGATGACCTCCCCGCTTGTTCAGGAAAGAGGTTTGCCCTACATTTTAGGGCAAACCTCACTTAACTTAATAACACCGTAATCTATGGGCTGACTTTGCAGAAGTAATTCTATGAAGTCAGCCCTTTTTTATTTTCTACGAAAGGAATGAGCACCATGATCAAAATCAGAATCAAAAACGCCGATCACGAGATTGACATCCGCTTCCCTATCAGCGAGAGCGAACTGTTTGCAAAGCTTGGTGAGATCCACGCTGTCGAAGGAAGGGACGCCGCTCAGTCCGCCCTTGTGACGGAGGTCTACTGGCCGGAGGAATTCTCCATGCTGAAAGACCGCTTTGCCAATCTGGACGAACTCAACTATCTCGGCAAACGCATGGAGAGCTTCGACACACTCGAATACGACCAGTTTCTCATTGGGATCTCCAAACTTGACAGCAAGGATGTAAAGGATCTCATAAACCTGACATTCAATCTGAACCATTTCACGCTGTGTCAGGATGTCAGCAGCTACGGTAAGATCGGCAGAGAGTATGTGCTGAACACGGAAGGAGCTGTTCCCGCCCATGACGAGGACGATCCGAAATACGCCACAATCGGCAAGGATCTCATCGACCGAGGGCTGGCGCAGATCACAGAACGAGGACTTCTCATCTACAATCCATTCGATGAGTTGGAGGAAGTGTATGACGGTCATACCTTCCCCGAGTATTACTACATCAACAGCCTTCTCAGCCTCAATGCAGAATACGGCGGCCGCACTGAGCTCCTCCAACTTCCAGATGAAGCCCTTGCCATCAAAAAGGCTATTGACCGGCTCGGCGCTCCGTCCGCCGAGGACTGCTCCTACACGGTTACCTTTCACAATTTCAAAGGAGATGACTGGCTGGCTCGCGTTCAGGAAATCATCGCCAAAGAAGGAATATATGAGACGAATGCGATGCTGAAGGCGCTTGATGTCGAAGGAATGGATTGGAGCAAGCTCTCCGCTGTGGTTGAGCTCGCCGATGTTCAAAAAGCTTCCAATATCGCATTCCTGGCTGAGCACCTTGATGAGTTCTCCTTCATACCCGAAGCCAAGACGGAGGAAGACGTCGGACACTTCCTCGTAGACAATATAAGCGAGTACAGGCTCAATCTTGAGATGGAGGACTATTTCGACTTCTCCGGGTTTGGAGAGCACATCGCAGAGGAACACAACGGGCAATTCGTAGATGGCGGCTTTATTTACTACGACAGTTACGAGAGCCTTGATGAACTCCTCGATGGGCTCGACCCCGAGGACGAGGGCATGAACATGGGAGGAATTTGAGCATGAAAATCAACGCAATCATTGAAAGCAAGGACGGCGGCACACTCGTGCTGGACTTTCCCCGCAGCATCTACGATGTGTATGAAAAGCTCCAGTCAGTAGGTATCAGACAGTCCCCGCATCAGATCACCCTTTCCGATGAGGAAGGCGATGACGTGCGAGTCAAGCTGTATTCCGAAGACGAAATAGGAAAGCATTTGCTTCTCACTCTCAAGGAGCATAACTCGCTGGCTGACGCCAATATGCTGGCCTTCATGGTAGACAATGCCAAGCCTGATTTCCGCTCCAAGCTGGAACAGAATCTGCTCAACGATCAGTACAGCTCCATGCAGGAGGTCACGGACGACATCAAGCAGATGCTTTATGAATCAGGACCGGTCAAAGCAGTGTTCTACTGTC
>CALWJQ010000016.1 GCA_944381055.1 uncultured Clostridia bacterium
AGACCTCGAACAATGCACGTCGCGCCGCTCTCTGCTGTACGACAAAAACGGCGAAGAACATTACAACCTCATTTCCGCGCTGCACAAATCCATGCGCAACAGCGACCCCGACGCCGCCGTTTACTGGCTGGCGCGGATGCTTGAGTCGGGCGAGGATCCGCTGTACATCGCGCGCCGGCTGGTCCGCTTTGCCAGCGAAGACGTAGGGCTGGCCGACAGCCGGGCGCTGGGCCTGTGCGTCGATGTGTACCAGGCATGCCATTTCATCGGTATGCCCGAATGTTCGGTCCACCTGACCCAGGCCGTCGTCTACCTGTCGCTCGCCCCCCGCTCCAATTCCCTGTACACCGCCTATGAGCGCGCGAAAAAAGACGCCCTGACCCAGCTGAGCGAGCCGGTGCCTTTGACGCTGCGCAACGCGCCGACCCGGCTGATGCGCGAGCTGCATTACGGCGAAGGCTACCAGTACGCCCACGACGCCGAGGACAAGCTGACCGACATGCAGTGCCTGCCCGATTCGCTGGCAGGCAAAAAATACTACATTCCCACCGAACAGGGGCAGGAAGCCCGTTTCAAGTCGCGGCACGAACAAATCGAAGCGTGGAAGCGCGCCCGCCGCCAAAGCGCAAAGGACGGCGGGCAATGAAAAACCTCATTTTGCTGGGCGGGCCCATGGGGGCCGGCAAAACAACGACCGGACGCCTTTTGCAGCAAATGCTGCCGTCCTGCGTTTTCCTGGACGGCGACTGGTGCTGGGACATGCGCCCCTTTATCGTCACCGATGAAACCCGGTCCATGGTCATGGACAATATCTGCCATGTGCTGGGCAATTTCCTGCGCTGCAGCGTATTTGAAAATATTGTGTTCTGCTGGGTCATGCACCAGCAGAGCATTCTGGACGAGCTGTTGTCCCGGCTCGACACCGCAGGCTGGCAGGTCCACGCTTTTTCGCTGGTGTGTAGCGCGGACGCCCTGCGCGCCCGCCTGCAAAAGGATATCGACGCCGGCCTGCGCGCGCCCGGCGTCATCGGGCGCAGCCTTGCGCGCCTGCCGCTGTACGCTTCGCTGGACACCGTCAAGCTCGACGTGTCCGGCATCACAGCCGCCCAGGCCGCAGGCGCCGTCGTTCGGGCCGTCTGCGGCGACTCGTCCCCTTCCCGGCGCCGGTAAAAGCATAAAAAAATCCCCGCCTTTTCCCACGAAAAAGGGCGGGGGTTTTTCCATTTCACGAATGGCAGCGCCGGGTTTCACTGCCCGTCCTGCGGGCTCTCTTTTCCAAACCGCTCGCGGACCGACCGGATAAAAGCTTCGGCTGCCGGCGACAGCGGGCGTTTTTTATGATAGACCAGGTAAAAACTGCGCTGCGGGTGCGTGCTCGCCAGCTTCAGCTGCACGACGTCGCCGCTATCCAGAAAGTCAGACACTGCCAGCCGCGAAATGACCGAAACGCCTACGCCGTTTTTGACGGCCTGCTTAATGCTTTCAGTGCTCTGCATCTGCGCCACAACATGCAGCGACTTGGGATCCACGCCGGCGCCGATCAAAAACGACTCTGCTTCGCGCTGGGTGCCCGAACCGCTTTCACGCATGATAAAGGGCAGGCCGCGGACGACGGCTGCCGTCAGCTCGCCCCGGTCCCGGTATTCCGGCTCGTTGGGCGCGATCAGCACCAGCTGATCGTCCATAAAGGGTTCGAACGCGCAGGCCCCCTTGTCGGGCGCCGTCCCCGTCATGCCGACCTCGGCTTCCATGTTGACAATGCGGCCCACAACCTCGCCGCTGTCGCACTGCCGCACCGAGAAAAAGACTTTGGGGTACTTTTCCACCAGCGCGGGCAGCAGCTCGGGCAGGATGTACTGCGACGGCACTGTCGAAGCCGCAATGTCGAGCTCGCCGCGCACCTCGGTCGAATAGCTCTGCACTTCCTGAATGGCACGGTCGCGCAAACGCAGCATCTCGAGCGCATACTGGTAAAAAATCTGCCCCGCGGCCGACGGGTACACCTCTTTGGTCGACCGTACGATCAGACAGACGCCCAGTTCGTTTTCCAGCGAACTGATGTGCGCGCTGATGGTCGGCTGTGACAGATAGATGGCTTCGGCCGCCTTTGAAAAGCTCTTATGCCGGATGACGTTGACAAAGGCTTCGACTTGTTTAAAGTGCACTGCAACTCCTCCTTTTGTGATGGGGCTTGTATTTTGCGCCGCAATCGTTTATGATATTGGCAGAAAACCAATGAAAGGGGCGTTTGTCATGGCCGAAAAACAGCGTTTGACGCAAATGGCCAAAGCCGGCGGCTGAGGCGCCAAAATAGGACCGGGGGTCCTGAGTGAAATTTTAAGCGGCCTGCCCCGTTTACAGGACGATCGGCTGATCGTCGGCTTCGATTCGAGCGACGACGCGGCCGTCTATCTTGTACGCGACGATCTGGCGGCTATTCACACCGTCGACTTTTTCCCGCCCATCGTCGACGATCCGTACGCCTTTGGGCAGATTGCCGCCGCCAATTCCTTAAGCGACGTTTACGCCATGGGCGGCACGCCCAGCCTGGCCATGAACCTGATCTGCTTCCCGTCCTGCCTGGATCTGCAAACCGTGCGCGCCATTTTAGAGGGCGGAGCCGACAAGATCCGCGAAGCGGGCGCCGTCATTGCCGGCGGGCATTCGATTGAAGACAGCGAACCCAAATACGGCCTGTGCGTTACCGGCTACGCTGACCCGCGCGACATCCTGCGCAACGACCGCGCCCGCCCGGGCGACAAGCTCGTGCTGACCAAACCGCTGGGCACCGGCATCCTGACCACCGCCGCCATGGCCGACCTGCTTGACGACCGGCAGGTCCGCGATATGACGGCCGTCATGGCCGCGCTCAACAAAGACGCACAGCGCGCCATGATGCCTGTCCGCCCCAGCGCCTGCACCGATATCACCGGCTTCGGCTTTCTGGGGCATTTGTGCGAGCTGGCGCGCGGCAGCGGCCTTTCGGTCGTCGTCGACTCCAAAAGCGTGCCCGTGCTGCCCGGCGTGCTCGATCTGGCTGCCGAAGGCATTATCCCTGCGGGCGCATACCGCAACATGGACTTCGTCGCTGACGAAGTCGCCGTCGACCCGTCGGTCCCGCAGGAACTTTCCGACGTGCTCTTCGATCCGCAGACGTCGGGCGGGCTGCTCATTTCAGTGCCCGAAAGCCGCGCCGGCGAGCTGATGCGCCGTCTCGAGGCCGAAAACATCGCGGCGGCGGTCGTCGCCGAAGTGCGCGGCCGGGGTGAAAAAGCCGTCACGGTTCTGTAAACCGCCCAAACCGGAAAGGGCGCGGAAGCTGTGCTTCCGCGCTTTTTATTTTGCCGTCATTGCGCGCAGCGCTTCAAGGCACCGGTCGACTTCGTCTTCGGTATTGCCGTACCCAAAGGCAAAGCGGACCGTCCCCTGCGGGAAGGTGCCGAGCGTCTTGTGCGCCCGCGGCGCGCAGTGCAGGCCGCAGCGCGTCATGACACCATACCGGCTGTCCAGCTCGTACGCCGCTTCAGCGTTATCCAGTTCGCCAAAGTCCAGCGACACAATGGGCGCCCTGCCCTCGACGCCGGGCAGGCCGACCGCCCGGACTTTCGGCAGTTCCCGCACCCCTTCGAGGAACCGCGCCGTCAGGCGCAGGTCATGGGCGCGCAGCGCGTCGATGCCGGTTTTCTGCAAAAACAAAAGCGCCGTGTGCAGGCCAATAATGCCCGGCAGGTTCAGCGTGCCCGGTTCGAACCGGTCGGGCAAAAAAGGCGGGATTTCTTCGCTGTCCGACATACTGCCTGTACCGCCGCTGACGAGCGGCTCGATCTCCTCAGCCAAATCGGTGCGCACAATCATGCCGCCGACGCCCTGCGGGCCGAGCAGGCTTTTATGCCCCGTAAAAGTCAGCGCATCAATGCGAAGATCCTCCATGGACAGCGGGAAAAGCCCCGCCGCCTGCGCGCTGTCGACAATAAAACGCACGCCGCGGCGCGCACAAATCTCGCCGGCCTCGCGCAGCGGCATGAGCGTCCCGCAAACGTTGGACGCCGCCGTCATGACAACCGCGCGGGTCCGCGGCCCGATGAGCGCTTCGATCTTTTCAGGGTCGAGCACGCCGCGCCCGTCGGCCTGCGCCGCGTCAAAACGCACGCCGGCCTTTTGCAGCTGCACCAGCGGACGCATGACGGCGTTATGCTCCATCGACGTCGTAACGACATGGTCGCCCGGGCGCAGCCACCCCTTTAAAATCATGTTGAGGGAATAGGTAACGCTGGGCGTCAGCACCGCATTTTTACATTCGCCCGAAAACCCGAACAGCCTGCATAAAAGCTCGCGCGTTTCAAACACTGACCCCGCGACTTCATATGCGCCGGCATACCCGCCGCGGTTGATATTAAAGGCGCCCGAAGCGATCAGTCCGCCCACCGCTTCTGCCACGCCGGGCGCTTTGGGGAAGGATGTGCTTCCGTTGTCAAAGTAAATGGACATAAAAACCCTTCTTTAAATCTATTACTCCCATTATGTTCAGTATATCGGATTTTGTCACGCTTTTCTATACTTATCATAAAAAACAATAAAATCAAAAGATTTTATCGATAAAAAATATTGTACAATCCTTCCCATTTTCGATACAATTTTTACAGCAATACCCTGCCTTACCCCCGCGCGGGGGAACAACGCGGCCGCACCGGCCGCAGAAAAGAGGAGAGTACATATGAAAAACAAGCAAACCCTGTGGATGGTGCTGACCGGCCTCATCATCGGCGCCATCTCCGTCGTGCTGGTTCAGTGCGGCAACCCGGGCAACATGGGCTTCTGTATCGCGTGTTTTCTGCGCGACACGGCGGGCGCCCTGGGCCTGCACCGGGCAGACACCGTGCAGTACGCCCGGCCTGAAATTATCGGGCTTGTGCTGGGCTCGTGCATCATGGCCATTGCCGGCAAAGAATTCAAAGTGCGCGGCGGAAGCTCGCCTGTCACCCGCTTTGTGCTCGGCTTTTTCGTCATGGTGGGCGCGCTGATGTTCCTGGGCTGCCCCCTGCGCATGGTGCTGCGCATCGCGGGCGGCGACTTAAACGCCATTGTCGGCCTGGTTGGCTTTGCCGCCGGTATCCTGGCGGGCGTATTCTTCCTGAAGAAAGGCTTCAGCCTGAAAAAATCGCAGCCTCAGTCCAAACTCGAGGGCGCTTTGATGCCCGCCATGTCGGTCGCCGTGCTCGTCCTGCTCGTCGCCGCCCCGTCGCTGCTGCTGTTCAGCAAAAGCGGCCCGGGTTCCATGCGCGCCCCCCTGTGGCTCGCCCTGGGCGCCGGCCTGGTCGTCGGCGTTCTGGCCCAGAAAACCCGCCTGTGCATGGTCGGCGGCATCCGCGACGCCGTCCTGTTCAAGGACTTCCATCTGCTGCTCGGCTTTGTCGCCATCATTGTCGCCGCGCTGATCGGCAACCTGATCGTCGGCAAATTCCATCTCGGCTTTGTCATTGACGCCGAAACCATCCAGCCCATTGCCCACACCGACGGCGTGTGGAACTTCATCGGCATGGCGCTGACCGGCCTGGGCTCGGTCATGCTGGGCGGCTGCCCGCTGCGCCAGCTCATCCTGGCCGGCAGCGGCCAGAGCGACAGCGCTGTCGCCGTGCTCGGCATGGTCGTCGGCGCCGCCTTCTGCCACAACTTCTCGCTGGCTTCGTCGACATCCGGCCCGACCCTGAACGGCAAAATCGCCGTTGTCATCGGCCTTGTCGTCTGTGTCGTCATCGGCCTGCTCAACCGCCAGAAAGCGGAATAAAAAGGAGGAGCGCACAATGAATAAAATCGACGCCCGCGGCTATTCCTGCCCCGAACCGGTTCTGATGACCAAAAAGGCGCTGGCACAGGGCCGCCCCCTGACCGTACTGGTCGACAACCGCACGGCCGTGCAGAATATCACCCGGTTTGCGCAAAACCAGAAACTTGTGGTAAAATGTAAAGAGGTGGGCTCGGACTTCGAGCTGACCATCGAGTAACGGCGGGGCTGCTTTTCCCGCCGCACAGGGGGAGATTCTGCCGTGAACCTGATTGCCACCTTTCACACCCACTTCGGAGCCATGAGCTTTCAGAAAAAAGTGGAAAAGCTCGGCCGCTCTGCCGGCATGATGCCGGTTCCGCGTGCGCTCAGCGCTTCCTGCGGCGTCTGCGTGCGCTTTGACGGGCCGTTTGACCCGTCTATGGCCGTAGACGATCTCGAAGCCGTCTACGAGGATGCGCCGGGCGGCTATACCCTGGTTTTTGAACAGCAGGAAAATTAGCTTCCGATTTCAGCTTTAATTCCAGATCCGGCATTTTTCTTGTTGTCCCCGCCCCGCAGGGGCGGGGACACACAAAAATCAGAACAAAATGAAAAAACAGCCTTCCGGCCGGAAGGCTGTTTTTTGTATTTTTTTCGGCGCGACAGGCACACTAATCAAAGATTTTCTTTTTAAAGAGGTGAACCGCTTGCGCGTTATTGCCGTCGTCGAACCGCCCGGAGGCCCCATACGCGCGGCGCTTCAAAAAGCTGTCCGTGGCCGCGCTCTGGTCGCCGCGCCTGACGAAGCGCCGCCGCCCTACGACGTCGTCGTTTGGGCGCAGAACCCCTGCCCGCCTCAGATCATGCCGCTCAGCGCGCACGCGCTGGCCGTCTGCGGGGAAAACGCCGCGCCGGCGCTCGAACGGTGCCGCTGCGACATGGTGGTCACTTACGGCTTCAGCGTCCGCGATACGCTGACTCCTTCGGCCACGCTGGGCGAAGGACGTGTCGTCTCGCTGCAGCGCAGCCTGACGACGCTGGACGGCCAGTCGGTCGGGCCCATGGAAGTCCCGGTCGGGCACCTGTGCGGCGACATGGAAACCCGCATGGCCGTAACGGCGGTCTGCCTGCTGCTCGGCTGCGGGCCGGCGGACGGCCGGCAAAACGCTGGCAACATTTCCTTATCATAAAAAAACGCGCGTCCCGCCATACTAAGAACACCATCGGCCGACAGGAACAGACGCCCGGCCCAAAGCCGGCCGGAAAGCCTGTTTCTGCCTGACGATGACCAACTTTCGAAAATCAAAGGAGATTGTCATAATGTCCAGTAACCGCAGCAAGATCAATGTTCCCGAAGCCCGCGCCGCCATGGATAAGTTTAAAATGGAAGCGGCCCGCGAAGTCGGCGTCAACCTGGCCAACGGCTACAACGGCGAGCTGACCTCGCGCCAGGCCGGCAGTATCGGCGGCCAGATGGTTAA
>CALWJQ010000017.1 GCA_944381055.1 uncultured Clostridia bacterium
CATTGTTCGAGGTCTTCGGGCGTGACGGTGACGCTGCCGTCGGGGCCGCGGTCGCCGTTGAGCACCGCCATTTCCAGGGTCGACAGCGCGGCGCGCGCGTCGCCGCCCGCAAACCGCGCCACAGCGCGGATCAGGCTGCCGTCCATTTCAACGCGCTGCCCTCCGAAGCCGCGCGGATCGGTCAGCGCGCGGCGCAGCAGGACGACGAGGTTGTCTTCAGTCAGGCCGTGCAGTACAAAAACCTTGCAGCGCGACAAAAGGGCGGCGTTGACCTCGAAAGACGGGTTTTCGGTCGTCGCCCCGATCAGGGTGATGCTGCCGCGTTCGACAAAAGGCAGGAAGGCGTCCTGCTGCGCCTTGTTGAACCGGTGGATTTCATCGACAAATACAATGGTTTTTTCACCGAAACGGCGGTTTTCTTCGGCGCGGTTCATGACTTCGCGGATCTCTTTGATGCCGCTTGTCACGGCGCTGAAGTCGATAAAGGCCGCTTTGGTGCGGCCGGCGATAATGCGCGCCAGCGTCGTTTTGCCCACGCCCGGGGGACCCCAGAAAATCATGGATCCAATTTGATCCTGCTCAATGAGCTGGCGCAGAATCTTGCCCGGGCCGAGCAGGTGCTCCTGCCCCACAAACTCGTCCAGCGTGCGGGGGCGCAGCCGGCTGGCCAGCGGGCGCAGCGCGTCGGCAGAGCTGTCGAAAAGGGTCTGCTGATTCACAGGGGGCACCTCGCTTTCTGCTATTCAGCATAGCACGCCGCGGCAGAAAATACAACCGTGCGGGAGAAAACCAGCCGGACGGAAAGCCCGTCCGGCTGGTCTTACTTGCCGAGAACCTGTCCCAGTTCGTCGGCGACGCTGCTCACGGCTCCCGCGGCCCGGCTGGCCTGTCTGCGCACCGCGCGCCGGGCGCGGCTGTCTGACATGCTGACGGCCGCCGCGCTGAGCGCCGCGCCGGCCAGCATTCCCAGCGCCACGGGCTTTAAAAACCCTTTTTCTTTTGCCAAAGCGGTTCCCTCCTTTTTGGTTCGGAGTTATTATTTCCGCGGACATGGGGCTTTATGCCGCTCGTTCCGCCCGAAGGCAAAACATTCTTGACAGGGAGGCTGCAGTGGCGATATAGTTTGCATAGAGATTGATTTTGAGGAGGCATGACGATGAGAGAAATTTCGGCGCAGCAGATCGCCGACACAGTGCGGCGTCTGTGTATAGAAGCCAACCGCAGCCTGCCCGGCGACGTCCGCAGGCGGATTGAAGAATGCCGCGCGCAGGAAGACTGGCAGCCGGCGCAGGGGATTTTGGACAAAATCATAGAAAACTACCGCATCGCGGACGGTGAGCAGGTGCCCATCTGCCAGGACACCGGCATGGCCTGTGTTTTTCTGGAAATCGGGCAGGACGTCCACATCGCGGGCGACCTGCGCGCCGCTGTCGACGAAGGCGTCCGCCGCGGCTATGAAGAAGGCTATTTGCGCAAATCGGTCGTCCGCGACCCGCTCGACCGCGTCAACACCGGCGACAACACGCCCGCCATGCTTTATGTCGACCTGGTTCCGGGCGACCGCGTCAGCGTCACCGTGGCGCCCAAAGGGTTCGGCAGCGAAAACATGAGCCGTATCAAAATGCTGCGGCCGTCTGACGGCATCGACGGCGTCCGGCAGTTCGTGCTTGACACCGTCGAGGAAGCGGGCCCCAACCCGTGCCCGCCCATCGTTGTCGGCGTCGGCATCGGCGGAACCTTTGACAAGGCGGCCTTTCTGGCAAAAAAAGCGCTTATGCGCCCGCTTGACGTCCGCAACGAAAAACCGCTTTACGCGCAGCTTGAACAGGAGCTTTTGGAAAAAATCAACGCGCTCGGCATCGGCCCGCAGGGGTTCGGCGGCCGTACGACGGCGCTCTGCGTCAATATCGAGACGCTGCCGACCCATATCGCCGGCCTGCCCGTGGCCGTCAACATCAACTGCCACGTGACGCGCCATCAGACGGAGGTGCTGTAAATGGAAAAGCGCATCGAAACCCCCATTACGCGCGAAATGGCGCGTTCGCTCAAAAGCGGCGACGCGGTGCTGCTTTCGGGCGTCATCTACACGGCGCGCGACGCGGCGCACAAACGCCTGTGCGAGCTGGCCGCGCAGGGCAAGCCTTTGCCCATTGACATCGAAAACGCGACCATCTATTTTGTCGGCCCCACGCCGGCCAAACCGGGGCAGGCCATCGGGTCGGCCGGCCCGACGACGAGCTATCGCATGGACGCCTATTCGCCGGCGCTGATAGCGCTGGGCCAGACCGGCATGATCGGCAAGGGCAAGCGCGGCCCCGAAGTCGTCGAGGCCATGAAAAAGTACGGCGCCGTCTATTTCGGCGCCATCGGCGGCGCGGGCGCCCTGCTGTCCCGCTGCATAGTCCAGAGCGAAATCGTCGCCTACGAGGATCTGGGGGCTGAGGCCATCCGCCGCCTGACCGTGCGCGACCTGCCCGTCACCGTCATTATCGACAGCGAAGGCAACAATTTGTACGAAACCGGGCGAAGGCAGTACCTGGCCGGGCGTAAAAACGGGGATTGACAAATATTGATTCCATTGTCATAATTGTACCAGTACATTTGCGCCGGACAGGACGCGGCGGAGAGGGGAAAGCCAGTGGAAATCAAAATCAAGCCGGGGACAGACGTCCCGATTTATCAGCAGATCGTCGACGCCGTGCAGGAGCAGATCAGCTCGGGCGCGCTGGCCGAAGGACAAAAACTGCCCACGGTGCGCCAGCTGGCCGAAGAAATGGGCCTGGCCAAAGGCACAATCAAGCGCGCCTATGACGAGCTGGAGCGCTGCGGCGCCATCCGCATGACACAGGGCAAGGGCACGTTTGTGCTCGAACTGCGCCGCCGCACCGACAGCCACAAGGAACAGGCCATGCAGGCCATCGACCGGATGCTGGACGAGCTGGAAGCGCTGGACTTTTCGCCGCGCGAAATCGAGATTTTTTTTGACCTGAAGCTGCGGGCCCGCATGGACCGCGGCGCGGGCCTGCGCGTCGCCGTCACCGACTGCAATGTCGAGGCGCTGGCGCTCATCGCCGACCAGATCGCCGCCATTGAGGGCATCGAGCTGTTCCGCTTTACGCTGGACGAAGTGCTGAGCGCGCCGTACAAGCTGAGCGACAGCATGGAGCTGATCTTTACGACCGAGCGCCACGTCGAACAGCTTGAGCGCATTGTGTCGCAGCCGCAGAAAATCGTCAAGCTGGCGCTTGCCCCGACGCAGGCGACCGTCGTTTCGCTGGCGAGGATGCGCGACGCGCGGCGGATCGGGATTATCAGCGCCAGCGAGCAGTATGGCGACGCCATGCACGAAGGGGCGTCCGAGGTCATCGGCACGGATCACCGGTTTGAGTCGCGCTTTTTCGGCGACGGCGATCCCGGCGGCTTTGTCAGCCGCCAGGACGCCGTGCTGGTGCCTGCCGGCTATATGAAATACTGTTCGGCCGAAGAGGCCGAATGGCTGCACCGCTTCAGCCGCAGCAAACCGCTGCTGGCCTATGAGCTGCAAATCGATGCAGGGTCTTTTATGTACCTGCGCGACCGCATCGAACAGCTGCAGCGCCGGCGCAGGAAATAGAGGGAAAAGTCCGGGGTTCCCGGGCTTTTTTCACATTTTGAGTAAAATTGCCTTGACATATGACATAGCACAATATATGATATAGGCATAGTTCAAGCAATGACAAAGTACACAAATAAGGGCTTTGATCAAGCCCGTAAGAATGGAGTGCGCTTATGAGCAAAAAAAAGAAACTGGTCATCGGCGTTATCGGCGCCGATGTCCATGCCGTTGGCATTCAGATTCTTTACCATGCCTTTCAGGACGCGGGGTTCGACGTGACCAACCTGGGAGTCATGGTTTCACAGGAGGAGTATATTGACGCGGCTATTGAGACCAACGCCGACGCCATTGTTGTTTCGTCGCTGTACGGGCAGGGCGAGCTTGACTGCCGCGGTATGCGCGAAAAGTGCGACGAGGCCGGTCTGAAGGGCATTTTGCTGTACGTCGGCGGGAACATCGTCATTGGAAAGCAGAACTTTGCCGATGTGGAAAAGCGTTTCAAGGCCATGGGCTTTGACCGCGCCTTCCCGCCCGGGACACCGCCTGAGACGACGATCAAGGCTTTGAAAGAGGATCTCAAGGTCGAGGACTGAAAAGGGGTGACGGAAGGTGAAGCCCATCCTGCTCATTGACTTTGGCAGCACCTACACCAAAGTGACGGCCGTGGACGGCGACGCCGGCGAACTGCTCGGGACGGCGGCCGCTTACACCACGGTGCAGACCGACATTAATGACGGCCTGGACAGCGCGCTGAAGCGGCTTTTTGAAAAAACCGGGCCGTTGGAGTTCGCCGAGCGTTACGCCTGTTCGTCGGCAGCCGGCGGGCTGCGCATGATGGCGTGCGGGCTGGTGCCCGAGCTGACGGCGTCGGCCGCGCGGCAGGCCAGCCTGGGCGCGGGAGCCAAAGTCGTCAAGGTGTATTCATACCAGCTCAACGAAGACGACGCCGAAGAAATCGCCGCCCAAAAGCCGGATATTTTCCTGCTGGCGGGCGGGACTGACGGCGGCAACAGCGAGGTCATTCTGCACAACGCCAAAGTGCTGGCCGGCGTAGAGGCCGATTTTCCGGTCATTATCGCGGGCAACCGCTCGGCGGCCCGGCAGTGCCAGCGGATCCTGGAAGGCCGCCAGACCTTTGTGTGCGAAAACGTCATGCCCCGGTTCGGCGTGCTCAATATCGAACCCACACAGAAAAAGATCCGCGACGTGTTCCTGGAGCGCATTATCAAGGCCAAGGGCCTGTCGCGCGCCAGCGAACTGATTTCGGGCATTATGATGCCCACCCCGTCCGCCATGATGACGGCCATGCAGCTGCTGGCCGAGGGCTGCGAAGGGGAAAAGGGCATCGGCGACCTGGTTGCCGTCGACGTCGGCGGCGCGACGACCGACGTCTATTCCATTGCCGACGGTATGCCGCGCGGAATGGAGACCGTATACAAGGGCCTGCCTGAACCGTATGTCAAGCGCACGGTCGAAGGGGACATCGGGATGCGTTACAGCATCCACGGCATTGTCGAAGCGGCCGGGATGGATCGCGTGTGCGAGCTGTCAGGGCTGGAAGAGGGCCGGGCGGCAGAACTCATCGACCACCTGGCGGCCTATACCGAGACGCTGCCCGACACCGACGAGCTGGAGCGCCTTGACTTTGCGCTGGCGTCGCTCGCTGTCGAGACGGCGGTCACCCGTCATGCGGGCACCATGGAACAGGCGTACACCATGATGGGCCTGACTTATGTGCAGACGGGAAAGGATTTGCGCGATGTGCGGCAGATCGTCGTGACGGGCGGATCGCTGATTCACACGCGCAGGACGGAAGAGATTGCGGCGCACGCGCTGCAGGATCCGCGCAAGCCCATGAACCTTTTGCCGCAAAAGGCAAAGATCCGCATCGACCGGCGTTATATTCTGGCGGCGATGGGGCTTTTGTCCCGGACCGAGCCGCAGATGGCGCTCAGAATCATGAAAAAGGAGCTTACATGCGATGGAAGTACAGAACAAACGCATCCCTGACGACGAGTTTTACAAGCTGAGAGAAGAGGTCCTGGGCCAGTGGCCGACCGGCAAGGACGTCAATTTGCAGGAAGCCTTTGACTACCATAAGAAAATGCCCGAGAGCAAGGATTTTTCGCGCAAGCTCAAAACGGCCAAGGAAAAGGGCCAGACCCTGATTCAGCCGCGCGCCGGCGTCGCCCTGATCAAAGAGCACATCGAGCTTTTGACTTATTTGCAGGACAAGGGCGAGGCGGATCTGCTGCCGACGACCATCGACAGCTACACCCGCCAGAACCGTTACGAAGAAGCCGAGAACGGCATTTTGGAATCTATCAAATCGCAGCGCTCGATGCTCAACGGCTTTCCGGCCGTCAATCACGGCGTTTCGGGCTGCCGCCAGGTCATCGAAAGCCTCGACATCCCGGTGCAGGTGCGCCACGGCACCCCGGACGCCCGCCTGCTGACCGAAATCGCCTATGCCGGCGGCTTTACCAGCTATGAGGGCGGCGGCATTTCGTACAACCTGCCCTATGCCAAAAACGTGCCCATGGAGCGCACCATCCGCGACTGGCAGTATGTCGACCGCCTGACCGGCGTCTATGAAGAGGCCGGATGCGCCATCAACCGCGAGCCCTACGGCCCGCTGACCGGCACGCTGGTCCCGCCGTGCATTTCGCACGCCGTCGCCATTATCGAGGCGCTTCTGGCCGCAGAGCAGGGCGTTAAGAATATCACGGTCGGCTACGGCCAGTGCGGCAACCTGGTGCAGGACGTCGCCGCCATCCGCAGCCTGGAAGAGCTGACCGAAGAGTACCTGGCCCGCTACGGTTATGACGACGTCACCGTTACCACGGTGCTGCACCAGTGGATGGGCGGGTTCCCGCAGGACGAGGCCAAGGCCTTTGGCGTCATTTCGTGGGGGTCGGCGGCCGCCGCTTTGAGCCACGCCACCAAAGTCATCGTCAAGAGCCCGCACGAAGCGGTCGGCATCCCGACCATGGAGGCCAACGCGCAGGGCCTGCGCTGCACCAAGCAGGTCATTTCCATGCTGGGCGACCAGACCCTGACCGCCGCCGGGCTGGAACAGGAAAAGAAGATCATTGCCGCCGAGACCCGCTGCATCGTCGACAAGTGCTTTGAGCTGGGCGAGGGCGACATTGCCGTCGGCACCATCCGCGCCGTGCAGGCCGGCGTCGTCGACATCCCGTTCGCCCCCAGCCGTTTCAACGCGGGCAAGATGCTGCCCGCCCGCGACGACGAGGGCGCGATCCGCATCCTTAACGTCGGCAACCTGCCGTTTACGCAGGATCTCATCGACTTCAACCGCGAACAGATTGAAAAGCGCGCCGCGCACGAAAAGCGCAAGGCGTCGTTCCAGATGGTCATCGACGACGTCTACGCCATTTCCAAGGGCCGCCTGGTCGGCCGCCCGTACTAACCCGTACTAAAAAGATTCCATTACAGAGAGGAAGAGCAAAAATGAAAATTGTCAACCTCGTTTGTTCCAAGGGGCGCACCGGTTTTTACTTTGACGACCAGCGCGCCATCAAGGCCGGCGCCAAGGCCGACGGATCGGCCTATATCGGCCAGCCGGTAACCCCCGGCTTTACCGCTGTCCGCCAGGCCGGCGAGTCCATTTCGGTTATGCTGGTGCTGGAAAACGGCCAGGTCGCCTACGGCGACTGTGCGGCCGTGCAGTACAGCGGCGCGGGCGGCCGCGACCCGCTGTTTCTGGCTGAGGACTTTATCCCCGTTATCGAAAAGCATATCAAGCCCGCCCTGGTCGGCAAAGAGGCCGACAGCTTTAAAAAGCTTTCGGAAATGGTCGAGAGCATCACGGTCGACGGCAAGCGCCTGCACACCGCCATCCGTTACGGCGTGACGCAGGCCATTCTGGATGCTGTGGCCCGCGCCACCTGCCGCCAGATGTGCGAGGTCGTGGCCGACGAGTACGGCTGCACGGTGTCCGACCACATGATCCCCGTCTTCACCCAGTCGGGCGACAGCCGTTACGACAACGCCGACAAGATGATTATGAAGGGCGCCGCCGTCCTGCCGCACGCTTTGATCAACAACGTCGACACCAAGCTGGGCCGCAAGGGCGAAAAGCTGGCCGAGTATGTCGGCTGGCTGCGCGACCGCATTTTGAAGCTGCGCCAGAGCCAGGACTACAACCCCGTCATGCACATCGACGTTTACGGCACCATCGGCGCCGCCTTCGGCAACGACAATTACACCGGAATGGCTGATTATTTGCAGCAGCTTGAAGAGATCGCCAAACCGTTCCACCTGCGCATTGAAGGCCCCATGGACGTCGAGGAACGCGAAGGCCAGATGCTGGCGCTCAAGGCGCTGACCGCCGAGCTCGACCGCCGCGGCAGCACCGTCGAGATCGTGGCCGACGAATGGTGCAACACCCTGGAAGACATCAAGTACTTTGCCGACAACAAGGCCGGCCATATGGTGCAGATCAAGACCCCGGATCTGGGCGGCATCAACAACACCGTCGAAGCGGTGCTGTACTGCAAGGAAAAGGGCATCGGCGCCTATCAGGGCGGCACCTGCAACGAGACCGACCGTTCGGCGCAGATCTGCGTGCAGTGCGCCATGGCGACCCAGCCGGATCAGATCCTCGCAAAGCCGGGCATGGGCGTCGACGAGGGCTTTATGATTGTTTACAACGAGATGCAGCGCATTCTTGCCCTGCGCGCGGCGAAACAGTAAGCAAAGGAAAAGGGCCGCGCCGGCAGCGGCGCGGCCCGCCGCGCCTGCCCGCCGGACGCGCAAAAAGCCGCCCGGACGGGCGGCTTTCTCGTATCATAACTTGATGCGGTTTAAGTCTTCTTCGGGGGCGGCAGCGTCGCCGACCAGCCCGACGAGCAGGTAGCGGTTGGTTTCCTGATCGTAAAACAGCCGGTGGACAAGCCGGAAGTTTTCTACCATGCCGGTGCTGGGCACATGGGTTCGGGGGCCGGTACATGGGTGCAGCACGTCGCCGATGCGGACGTGGTTTTCGTCGACGTACGAGACGGGCAGGTCGAGCTCGATGTCGCGGCGCACCTTTTGCTCGATGTCGTCAAAGTCGAGCTCAGGCGCTTCGTCCTGAAAGGTCAGGACAAAGCCGTTGTGCACGTCGTCGTGCTGGAAGCGCCCGAGTTCCCAGTTGGGCAGGTAGCGTTCGCACAGATCTTCGGCGGTATGCGCCATCTGGCGGATGCGCAGAGACCGCGACACGATTTCGTAGATGTCGGAAGGCGCGGGACCGAACAGCGTGGGGCGGGTGACGATGATTTCCTGCCCGACGCCGATGAGCAGGTGCGCGTTGCGCTTTAAAAACGGGTAAATCAGGTCAAAGTGCTCGACAATGACCCGTTTGCCGCGCGCCAGCGCTTCGGCGATGACATCGGCCAGCACATGCATCTGGGTGAACCCCGCTTCGAACCGGATATCGAGGTGGTAGGTGTGGGGGGAGTAGAACCCTTCCTGCTCGCCGACCGATAAAATGGGCAGGGGACGGACGTTGACCCCTTCGTCGTCGTTGGTCAGCTCGAGTCCGGGGAACATGCCCCGGACCAGCATACTTTTGCCCGATCCGGCTTCGCCGATAAAGCCGATCAGCCTGTCTGAAGGGCTGAGGTAGAGCTGGCCGATCTGGATGCCCAGGTCGTAAATGCGGCGGCTGCCGCGCGGGGCGAAGTAAACGCTGTAACGGTGGCAGTGCTGTATTTTTGAAACGCTGTACATCATGAGTGCTCCTTTGCAGTTTTTAACATCATATCATGGATTGCCGATGAAAGGAAGTGGCTTTTTTGAGCAGCCTTGTGCGGAAAAGCGCGGCCGGGACCATGGAATCGAGCGACGTTTTTGTCGAGATCGAACCGGCCGACGGGCTTGAAATCGAAATCGAATCGGTCGTGCAGCAGCAGTTCGGCCAGGCTATCGAACAGGCGGTGCGCGACGTGCTGTGCGGGCAGGGCGTCACGGGCGCCCGCGTGCGCCTGACCGACCGCGGCGCGCTGGAATGCGTCATCCGCGCCCGCGTTGAAACGGCGGTCCGCCGCGGAAAGGAGAGTGCCTGATATGCGCCGCAGTATGCTGTTTTTGCCGGGCAACACCCCGAACATCCTCATCAACGGCGACGCGCTGGGCGCCGACGCTTTGATCTTTGACCTGGAAGACGCCGTTTCTCCCGACGAAAAGGACGCGGCGCGCGTCCTGGTGCGTTCGGCCATCAAAGCGCTGGGATACCGCGGGTGCGAGATCATTGTGCGCATCAACGGAATCGACACCCCTTACTGGCAGGATGACCTGCGCGAGATGATCCCCCTGCGCCCGTCGCTCATCATGCCGCCCAAGACGTCATGCGCGCAGGACGTGCGCACGGTTGATGAGTTTATCGGCCGGCTTGAGGGGGAGCTGGGCTTTGAAGCGGGGACGGTTCGGCTCATCCCGCTCATTGAAACGGCGCTCGGCGTCGAAAACGCTTATGAGATCGCGTCGGCTTCCGGACGAGTGGCCGCTATTTTCCTCGGCGGCGAGGATCTGACGGCCGACCTGCGCTGCAAGCGCACCCGCGAAGGCGCTGAGATCGCCTATGCGCGTTCGCGCATGGTGGTCGCCGCCCGCGCCGCCGGCGTCGATGTGTACGACACCCCGTTTACCGACGTCAACGACGACGAGGGGCTGGTGCTTGATGCGCAGACGGCCAAAAGTTTTGGATTTACCGGCAAAGCGGCCATTTCGCCGCGGCATGTGCCGGGCATCAACGAGGTCTTCAGCCCGAGCATGGCGGAAATCGACTATGCATACGAGGTGCTCGAGGCCATCCGCCTCGCCAAAGAACAGGGCCGCGGCGCCGTCGCGCTGCGCGGCAAAATGATCGACGCCCCCATTGTCGCCCGTGCGCGCCAAACCATCGAAGCGGCCGAGCAGCTGGGGCTGGGAGGGAACCGGCATGAAAAATGACAAATTGACGCCGTCCATCGCCGAGGCCGTCAGGCAGTGCGGCCTGCGGGACGGAATGACCATTTCGTTCCATCACCACCTGCGCAACGGCGACTATGTGCTCAACATGGTGCTCGACACCGTGGCGGGCATGGGCATCCGCGGCCTGACGGTCAACGCATCGTCGCTGTTCGACACCCACATGCCCATTGTCGACCACATCAAAAACGGCGTTGTCACAGGGCTGGAAGCCGACTATATTTCGGGCGGCGTGGGCGCGCATATTTCGCGCGGCATTTTGAAAAAACCGGTCATTTTCCGCAGCCACGGCGGGCGGCCGTATGACATTGAACGCGGCGCGTCGCCCGTCGACGTCGCCTTTATCGCCGCGCCGACCAGCGACCCCATGGGCAACTGCACCGGCAAGACCGGCCCGTCGGCCTGCGGATCGCTGGGCTACGCTTTCCCCGACGCGCTGTACGCCAAAAAGGTCGTCGTCATCACCGACAACCTTGTGCCGTATCCGCTGCAGGACTGGTCCATTGACGAGACCCATGTCGACTGCGTTGTCAAGGTCGATCAGATCGGCGACCCGTCAGGCATTGTGTCGGGTACGACCAAAATCACCCGCGACCCTGTGGGGCTGGTCATGGCCGACACGGCGGCCAAAGTCATCGCGGCGTCGGGGCTGCTGAAAGACGGGTTTTCGTTCCAGACCGGGGCGGGCGGCGCGTCGCTGGCGGCGGCCAAGTACCTCAAGGACATCATGCTGCGCGAGCGCATCTGCGGCAGCTTCGGCCTGGGCGGCATTACGGGTTATATGGTCGACATGCTCAACGAGGGCTGCTTTGAAACGCTTTTGGACGTGCAGTGTTTTGACCTGAAGGCAGTCGAGTCCATCCGCACCAATCCGCGCCACCGCGAGATTTCAGCCATGCACTATGCCAGCCCGGGCGCGCGGTCGGCCGTCGTCGACAGCCTGGATGTCGTCATTCTGGGCGCGACGGAGATTGACCTTGACTTCAACGTCAATGTGCATACGGACTCGCAGGGCCGCATCATGGGCGGCTCGGGCGGCCACAGCGATACGGCGGCGGGCGCCAAGCTGGCCATGATTATCGCGCCGCTGTCGCGCGCGCGCCTGCCCATTGTCATGGAGCACGTCACCTGTGTCTCGACGCCGGGCGAGACCGTTGACGTTCTGGTCACGCAAAAGGGCGTTGCCGTCAACCCGCGGCAGAAGGAGCTGGCACAGCGCCTGCGCGACGCCGGCCTGCCGGTCTGCGGCATTGACGAACTCAAGGCGCGCGCCGAAGCCATGACCGGCGTGCCGCAGCCCATTGCGCGCGGCGACCGTCCGGTGGCCGAGGTGCTGTATCGCGACGGCAGCCATCTGGACACGATTTATAATGTATAACCATAACAGCCAAACAAAAAGTCCCCGCACAGCGGGGACTTTTTCGCGCCGTTGGGCAGCTTTGAAATCAGCCGGGGCAATAGCCGTTTTTGTCCAGCCAGCGCAGGGCAAGCACCGCGATAAAGACGCCGTAAGCATAAAAAAACAATGTGCTGCGCCAGCCAGAAGCCGGGCGGGGGAAAGCGGCCGCCGCTCATGTCGAGAAAAAGCTTCATGGGCAGCAGAAAGCCGAGCTTGACATAAAGCCACGAGCCGAGGTAAATGTGCAGGGCGCTTTTGAAATCTTTCTTTTTGATAAGAAAATAAAAGAATCTCCACCAGAAAATGACGCACAAAAGCAGACAGGAAAGCCAGGCCTTGCGCGGCACGCCGCGCAGAACCTGAGAAAGGCGTACGCAAAAGCGGCGAATCATAAAAAACCTCGCTGTCTATCAGCCGAAATCGATGT
>CALWJQ010000018.1 GCA_944381055.1 uncultured Clostridia bacterium
GCAGCTTGTCGATGTCCTCGGCCAGCTTGTCTGCCGTGGTATACAGGCTGTCCTGCTCGGCGGTCGGCTCGCCCTCTTCCACAAAGGTATGGTACATCAAAATGATGGTGTTTCCGCATTTTTGAAAGTTGTCGCCTGTTTCAAAACTGTGCTTTTCTATGTACCGCTGCATTTCAGGGCTGAACGACTGGGCAAACAAGCCGTTGCCAAAAAACAAAAACAGCGACAGTGTCATGGCCAGAATATTGCTTGCGCTCATTGGTGATTGCTCCTTTTTTCGCGGGAAAGTATTTGAAAAGCCGTGCGTTCAAACCCTTGCAGGGCAGAAGGCAGGGCCATGTCGCGCCGCAGGCGGTCCCAGCCGACCCATTCGAATGCGCCGCCGGGCCTTTCGGCCGCGACCAGAAAGCCGCGCATGTCCCATTCGCGGTGGGTAAATACATGGCGGTAACCGGGCAGCGGCTCGGCGCTTTGGGGCTCAAGCCCCCATTCCCGCGCCTGGCGCAGCGCCTGTTCGCGGCTCAAATGCCCGGCACAGGCCGGGAATTCCCACAACCCGGCCAACAGCCCGCGCGGCGGACGCTTTTGCAGGGCGGCGCTGCCGCCGGCACACAGGACAAACACCGTGCGCTGTTCCGTTTTGCGGGGCGCCTGCGCCTTTTTGACGGGCAGCGCAGCCGGTCGCCCCGCAGCATACGCTTTGCACATCCCGGACAGCGGGCAGTCCCCGCACTGCGGGCGCTGCGGCAGGCAGACCAGCGCCCCCAGCTCCATCAGCGCCTGGTTGAAATCACCCGGCCGGTCGGCCGGCTGTTCGCGCAGCACCGCCTGTGCAATGCGCCGGCGGGTGTCGGGCCGCGTGATGTCGCCGTCATCGTCCAAAACACGGGTCATAACGCGCAGGACATTGCCGTCGACTGCCGCCACCCGTTCGCCGTAGGCAATGGAAGCCACCGCCCCGGCCGTATACTCGCCGACGCCGGGCAGCTGCAAAAGCTCGCGCGCCGTTTTGGGCAGGCTGCCGCCGTACTGCCCGACAATGACCTGCGCCGCGCGGCGCAAATTGCGCGCCCGGCTGTAATAACCCAGGCCCTCCCACAGCTTGAGCAGGCGATCTTCGGGCACGGCGGCCAGCGCCGCCGCGTCGGGCAGCTCGGCGATGAACCGCAGGTAATAGCCGGTCGCCGCTTCTACGCGTGTCTGCTGCAGCATGATCTCTGAAATCCAGATTTTATAGGGGTCGCTCTGGCCGCGCCACGGCATTTGGCGCGCCGCCGCGGCATACCAGCCGAGCAGCGCCGCGGCCAGCGTACTCTGCGGCATGTCCGGCATGGCAATCGTCCTTTCTTCGCGGATTCGCACAAAGGGATTATACCAAATCCTTAAAGTAAAAACAACTCCTGCGAATTGGAAGTTCCAAACAGGGCTGACGGGCCGCACCGCAAAAAACCGGGCCGGAATGTTCCGGCCCGGCGGTCAGCTTTTTGAGCACTGCGCCGCGTCGATGGCGAGCGCGATCATCAGCACATACAAGGCGTTCTGCGGATCCTGAACGTCAAGGACATAGGTATCGGTCCAGCGAAACAGCTCTTTTGAAATGGTGGCCACCAGCCCGCCCTGCGCATCGCATACGGTGTAATCCCACTGCATAAAGTCGCCGTCAATCTGCCAGCCCAGGCAGTCCAGGGTATAGCTCGGCCGGAAAAGCGTCAGCTCGCGGCGGACAGCGCCTATTTCACGTTCGCCCAGATACAGGGCAAAGCGGGGTAAAAAAGTCAGCACCTCTTCACGCACCGTACCGACCTCGGCGCCGTCGGGCGAACAGATGACCAGCTTGTGCCCCCAGGCCAGCCTGCCTTCGACCGTATAGGCGACGCTTCCGTCCTCGTAATAAATGTCATAGCTGTCAAGCCACGAAAAAAAGCGCTGTTTGAAAAGAAGCCTCATGATTTTTTGACCTCAGCGCTGCGCTGTTCGACCGCGTCCACCGCGTCGATGAGCGCGGCGCGCATCCCGGCGCGTTCGAGCGCGGCCACGCCGGCGATGGTCGTGCCGCCCGGCGAACAGACCGCATCTTTCATCGCGCCGGGGTGGGTTCCGGTTTGCAGGTACAGCCGCCCGGTCCCCACCATCATCTGCGCAGCCAGACGGTAAGCCGCGGCGCGCGTCAGCCCGTGCCTGACAGCACCGTCGCCCAGCGCTTCAAGGAACATACTGGCAAAGGCCGGGCCGCAGCCGGCTACCGTCCCGGCGGCCGACGCCTGTTTGGGTCCCAGCACCTCGACAAGCGCCACGCTCGACAGCAGTCCGTGCACCTGCGCATACTGCTCCCGGCTCAGTGAATGACGCTCTTCGGCGATGACGATCCCTTCACCCACGGCGATGGGCGTATTGGGCAGGACGCTCCAGTGCGGCGCGCCGGGCAGAAGGGCTTCCATTTCGTCAAAACCCCAGCCGGACGCGACCGAAAGGGTCATTTTTCCCCGGAGCACATCGGCCAGAGGCCCCACGACCTCGGCGACCATCCACGGCTTGACGGCGACAATGACCAGGTCCGAGCCTTCGGCAACCTCGCGGGCCATGCGGCAGGGGATCATGCCCCGCTGCCCTGCCGTACGCTGCAATTTTTCCCAGTCGTGCGCGCACGCCAGCATGTCCGCCGGCTGCGCCGCCTGCCTGCCGATCAGCCCGTCGGCCATGGCCTGCGCCATGTTTCCAAACCCGATAAATCCGATTTTCATAATTTCCTCCTGTCTGCTTCTTGGCAAATCAGACGCATGATGCGCCCTGTGTACTTTTTACCGCCGCCTGGCCTTCTTCATCCCGGCACAAAAGAGCTGCCGTCTCGACTTGTTCTTCGTTGTCCAAACCGATACTCATATCTTCCTCGATGATCGGCAGCTTGAATTTGATGGATTTTAACCACTGTCCATTGGCTTGGCGTTCCGGGTAAACCTGAATTTCAGAGATCAACGCCTCGATCAGCTGCCGCCGCTCCGCCTCATTCA
>CALWJQ010000019.1 GCA_944381055.1 uncultured Clostridia bacterium
GCGGCCAAAGCGCTGTGGCGGGGCCTGGTCGGCCTGCGCCCCAACCAGAGTGAGGTCGTGTGGGACGAAAACGGCGCCCCTGCCCTGCGCCTGTACGGCGCGGCGGCAGAGTGCGGAAAAAACTGCCGGTTTTCGGTTTCGATCGCGCACAGCGGCGGCATGGCGGTCGCCTTTTGCGTGGCCGCTGAAACAGAAGGGGCATAACCGCAGCGGCGAATCCATATAAATGCACCGAACCTGCTTTTGGGAGGGATCGGTGTGAAAAGGGGATGGCGCGCCCTGCTGCTGGTGTTGTGCTGCCTGCTGCTTGACGGCTGTGGAGGGGCGGAATTTGACATGGAAGCGGTGCGTGAAACCTATACGCAGGCGTTGGGCATGACGGCCGAAGCCGATATCACGACGCACAGCGGCGTTCTGGCCGACTACACAGTATCATTTGCGCGCCAGGATGGAGTTTCAACGGTGACGCTGCTGGCGCCCGAAAGCCTGGCCGGCATTTCGGCCCGCATGTACGAAGGGCGCGCCGAAATCGAATATGAAGATGCGGCGATCGAAAGCCTTTTGCCGCCGATTGGCGGGTTTACGCCGGCCGACGCGCTGGACGGTGTCGTCGAAGATCTGTGCGGCGGCGTGCCGGTCGATTACTGCGCCGAAAACGTCGGGGACGTTTCGTGCATCGCCCTGACCTTTGAAACCGCCGCGGGGGAATACGCCGGGCAGAAACGGGTCTGGATAGACGCGCAGACGCTGGGCGTGGTTCGGGCCGAGTTTTATCTGGACGGGCAGATGGTCATGTCCATGTCGGTCCGCGGTTTTGCCTTCAGCGGCAGCCGGCCGGATGTGACGGGGCAAAACGGTTGATTTTTGCTCAATAAAGTGATATAATATCAACGATATCATGTAATTTGAATGCTCCGGGGAAGGCCGTTTTCGACAGGGGACGTGCGCATTTGCGCCCGCTGCCGCATAGGCTGGTAGCGGGAGGCAGTACGCAAAAATTTCACCTGCGCGGAAACACAGGGTGCGATGACTAAAACCCGCGCGCGCGTGGAAAAATAATGTTGCGGACTTGTCCGACACTTTTCCTGCGGAGCGTGAGAGAATGGATCGCAATAATCCGGTACGGCGTGGTGAAATCTATTACGCCGATTTGAGTCCCGTTGTCGGCAGCGAACAGGGCGGAATGCGGCCGGTTCTGATTGTGCAGAACGACGTGGGGAACCGGTACAGCCCGACGGTCATCGCGGCGGCGATCACGTCGCAGCAGAACAAAGCCCGGCTGCCCACCCATATTGAAATCGAAGCAAGGACTTACGGATTGTCGAAAAACTCGGTTGTGCTGCTCGAGCAGATCCGCACGCTGGATAAAAAACGCCTGCGCGAGCGGATGGGCTGTCTCGACCGCGGCATGATGCACAAGGTCGACGGCGCCATCGCCGTCAGCTTTGGTCTGGAGGATGTGCAAAGTCAGGAGGAATAACGCTTGAAAAGCCGCAAATGGACCTTTTCGCTGGCTGCGCTGCTGCTCGTAGTGCTGATGACGACCTGTTATCTGGCCATTGCCGCCGAATATGGCTCGCAGGACGACCCGCTCGTCACGCTGAGTTACATAAACGACGTGCTCGCGCCGGAAGCCGAGGCGAAAATCGACGAGATTTTCGAACGCAGGGCAGGGGAGTTTGACAGCCTGATCGATCAGAAGCTGGCGGAAATCGGGACGGAGATTGACAGTCAGCTCGCGTCGGCCGGCGCATCGGGCGTCCCGAGCGACGCACTGGTCGAGGCGGTGACCGACGCCGTGCTCGATCAAATCGGGGATACGGGCGCGGCTTCGACCGGCGGCGCGGCGGCCAACAGCTGGACGGTCATCAGAATGACGTCCGGGCAGACCCTGACGGGCGAAGTGGGGTGCGAGATCCTGCTTCGTTTCGGTTCGGCGCAGTGCGCGGCTTCAGGGTCGCCGGGGCTTATCAACCTGTCGTCGGGAACCGATCTGGCAAACGGCGGCAATTTAAGCGCCAACAACCTGTATATTGTCACCATCCAGGGGCACGGCATCCGTGCGACCAGCGACGCGACGCTGCTGGTCAACGGGACCTATACCATCTCGTAACAACCGGCGGTTCCGCAGGCCAGCAAGCCCTGCGGGATCGCCTGCTTTTCTGTCAGGAGGACATGCTGTGATTTTGAGTTTTGACGAAGCGGGCGATCTGCTCGACCGGATGGCCGAAGAACTGCCGGAAGCCATTTTCGAGGGCCTGAACGGCGGCGTCAGCCTGCTGCCCGACACGGTGTACGATCCCGAGTTTGAAGACGAAGTCTATATCCTCGGCGAGTTCTGCGACGATCAGATGGGCCGGTATATCCAGCTGTACTATGGATCGTTCGCCGCGCTGGCCGGCGACGAGGGCTGGTCGCGCGAAGACTGGGAACGCGAGCTGCGCGAGACGCTGCGCCACGAGCTGACCCACCACGTCGAGGGCCTGGCCGGCGACAGTTCGCTGGACCGGCGCGACGCCGAACAGCTGCGCCGCTGGAAACGCGGGCAGGAGTGACGCATCTGCGGTTTTCAGACGAAACAGAAATCAGTTTTTGTGTAAGACGGCATAGCTTGGGCTATGCCGTTTTGTCTCTCATTTTTGTGCGGCAAAAGAGAGGACTTGCTTCCCGCAAACTGGTACAATGAAGGGGAAAAGGGGGAAGGGACATGAATTGGATAGAACGGTTCAACGAGGCGATCCGCTATCTGGAAGAAAACCTGACGGGTGAAATCGAGTATGAAAGGCTCGGGCAGATCGCCTGCTGTTCTGCATACCATTTTCAAAGAATGTTCGTGTCTATGGCGGGTATGCCGCTGTCCGAGTATATCCGAAAAAGAAAAATGTCGCTGGCCGCCGTCGATTTGCAGGGCGGTGCGAAAGTGATTGATGCGGCAGAAAAATACGGATATGCCTCGCCGACTGCGTTCAACCGGGCCTTTCAATCGGTTCACGGCGTCAGCCCATCGGCGGTAAAGCGCGGGGGCGCCGCCGTCAAGTCTTTCCCGCCCATTGCGCTTGCAGTCACCGTTAAAGGCGCAGAAGCCGTGTCTTACCGGATTGAAGCCAAAAAGGCCTTTCGCATTGTCGGGGTGTCCGCGCCGCTGGACAGGGAAATGGAAAACAATTTCACCGCCGTTCCGCGAATGTGGCAAACGGCTGCGGAAAACGGGACGCTGCGGAAGCTGTCGGCCGTCATGGGCAATACGCCGGCCGGTTTTTTGGGAGTCAGCATGTGCGGTGACAGGGAAGACTGGACATATTGGATTGCTGTCGCAAGCGAAGGAAGCGGCGGGGAATTCAAAGACTGCACGGTTCCGGCGTCTGTCTGGGCGGTCTTTTCGGGGGCGGGTACCAACCGTTCGGTGCAGGAGCTGGAGCGCCGCATTTTCGCCGAGTGGCTGCCGGCTTCCGGGTATGAATACGGAAACGCCCCGGACATTGAAGTCTATCTCAATCCCGACCCGCAAAACACCGTTTTTGAAATCTGGATTCCGGTCAGGAAAAAGAAACTGTGACGGCTGCGGCTGCCGGGCATTGCAGGCATAAACCGCACAGCCCGGACATATTTTGTTTTAGAACGGGCGGAGGGGAACGGAGGGAAAGGACATGTACCGGTGCAGTCTGCGGCTCAACGGGCAGAATGTGGGCGAGGTCCGCTGGAGCCTGGGGGAAAAACAGGTGTCGGTCTGGGCCGAATGTCCTTTTGAAGAACGGGTCATTTACCGCGTCACAATCCGCGGCCCGGCGGGGGAAAGCCTGCCCATCGGCGTCATGGCGCCAAAGGGCGGGCGCTTTTTCGTGCGCCGGGACATCCCGGTGCGCCGGGCGGATCTGCTGATCCGTACGCCGGCGCACGTCCTGCGCGGCGAAATCGCGCGCACCCTGCCCGGGGAGACGCGAACCCCGCCGCTGCCTTTTGCCTTTTCGTCGATGGAAGCGCTGCCGCCGGATTTTGGGGGCTGGCGCGACCCGCTGCTGTGTGCGTGCGCCCGGCGCGCGGACGGGCTGCTGTACAGGCGGTATGAGGGATGCGAATACCTGGCCTTTCCGCTGAATGTCGGCGATAAAATGGAATTTTCTGCCTTTTTCTGCCTGGTGACGCCGGTCTGGCTCGACGGATCGCTGTACGGCGTCCTGTGCGTCAACAGCGACGGCGAAGCGCAGAGGTTTACCCCTGCGGGCTGAGCGAAGGGCGCGCCACAAACAGACAGGTTTTTCCCTGCCGGGCCATTATACTGGTAAACAGCGGAGGAAATGCCATGCAAATAATCTACATAGATGTGCTGTTCGGGCTCAATCTGGCGATCAATTACCTGCTGCTCTTCCTGACGTCGCGGTTCAGCGGGGTGTATGTCCGGCGTCTGCGGCTGCTGTGCGGGGCGGCGCTGGGGGCGCTTTTTTCGTCGCTTCTGTTTTTCCCTGACCTTCCGCCGGCACTGTCGGCGCTGTTTAAATGCGCGGTATGCGCCGCCGTCACCGTCGCCGCCTTTGGTAAAAAATGCGAGGGCCGCCTGCTGCGGCTCTGCTTTATTTTTTGCAGCGTCTCGTTTGCGCTGGCCGGCGTTGTGCTGGCGCTCGCCATACTGACAGACAGCGGGTTTGCCGTGCGCAACGGCGTCCCCTATTTCAATGTACCGCTGCGGCTTCTGGCGCTGTCTGCCGCCGCCGCGTACGGCGTGCTGGGAATGGTGTTCGGCGGCGGGGGGCTCCGGCCGTCGCGCAGGACGGCTGAAGTCGAAATCGCCGTGCAGGGCCGGACGCTGCGCCTGCGAGCCCTGGTGGACAGCGGGAACCTGCTGCGCGACCCCATGACAGGAAAGCGCGTGATGGTGACGGGAGGGAAAATGCTGGCGCCGCTCTTTGCCGAGCCGGTGCGCGGGCTTGTCGCGGGCTGCGGGCGGCTGGGGGCCGACCGGTGTTTTGAACAGCTTTCGGCGCTGTGCCCGGGAATGTTCAGCCTGGTGCCCTACAAGGATGCGTCGAACGGGTTTGGGCTGATTTTGGCGCTGCGGGCCGACAGCGTCATGGTGGACGGTCAAAAACAGGACGACCTGCTGGTTGGCGCGGCAGGGCAAAGCATTGAAACGCCCGACGGGTGTATGGCCGTTTTGGGCGTGTGACAGAAAGGCAGGGCTGATATGAAAACCATCGAAAAAGCGCGTGTATGGCTGTGGCGGCTGCTGCACCGGATTGGACTGCGGCAGGCGCCGCCGGTCTATTACATCGGCGGGTCAGAAAGCCTGCCCGCGCCCCTGACGCCTGAACAGGAACAGTACTACCTGTCCCGCTACACGGGCAGCGAGCCTGAAATCCGCCGGGTGCTGATCGAGCACAACCTGCGTCTGGTCGTCTATATTGCGCGCAAGTTTGAAAATACCGGCATCGGTATCGAGGATCTCATTTCCATCGGAACCATTGGCCTTATCAAGTCGGTCAACACCTACCGCGCAGACAAAAACACCAAGCTTGCGACCTATGCATCCCGGTGTATTGAAAACGAGATTCTTATGTACCTGCGCAAAAATGCCGGCCAGCGTACGGAAATATCCATTGACGAACCGCTCAATACCGACTGGGACGGCAACGAGCTTTTGCTGTCCGATGTGCTGGGAACCGATCCGGACTGCGTTCTGCGTCCCATTGAAGACGACGCGGACCGCGAGGTCCTGAACCGCTGCCTGGGCCGGCTGTCACCGCGCGAACGAACCATCATTACCCTGCGCTTCGGCTTGAGCGGGGGCGACGAGCTGACGCAAAAGGAAGTGGCCGACCGGCTGGGGATTTCGCAGTCATATATCTCGCGCCTGGAAAAGCGCATCATTTCACGGCTGAAAAAAGACATGCTGCGCATGATTTAAAAACACAAAAAAGGTCCTATCCTGACAAAAGAACGACTCGCGCCGCGAACGAAGGCGACAAACAAAAACGGCCGGCTGTATGAAGCCGTGCGCCCGGGGAAATAATGAGAATATCACACCTCGGGAGGGCATTTCATGCAGTCGAAAGTCGAAATCTGCGGCGTCAACACCGCCAAGCTGACCGTGCTGAAAAATGAGCAGACCATGCGCCTGCTGCAGCAGAGCAAGCAGGGCGATAAAAAGGCGCGGGATACGCTGATTTCAGGCAACCTGCGGCTGGTTTTGTCGGTCATCCAGCGCTTTGCCAACCGCGGCGAGCCGATGGACGATTTGTTCCAGGTCGGCTGCGTGGGGCTCATCAAAGCCATTGACAATTTTGACATTACACAGAAGGTGCGCTTCAGCACCTATGCCGTGCCCATGATCATCGGCGAAATCCGGAGGTATCTGCGCGACAACAGCGCGGTGCGCGTCAGCCGTTCCATGCGCGACAACGCATACCGCGCGCTGACGGTGCGCGAAAAGCTGATGGCACGGGATCAGCGCGAGCCGACCGTGGAAGAAATCGCCCGCGAGATGGGCGTCCGGCGCGAAGAAGTCGTGTTTGCCCTCGACGCCATTGCCGAGCCTGTTTCGCTGTATGAACCGGTTTACCAGGATGGCGGAGACGCGCTGTGCGTCATGGATCAGGTCCGCGATGTCGGGAATACCGACGACAGCTGGCTGGAGCAGATTTCAATGAAGCAGGCCATGAGCGAGCTGTCCGACCGGGAAAAGCGCATTCTTGCCCTGCGGTTCTATGACGGGAAAACCCAGATGGAAGTCGCGCGCGAGGTCGGTATTTCACAGGCGCAGGTCTCGCGGCTGGAAAAAGGCGTTTTGGAAAAAATCAAAAGCAAGCTGTGAAAAAAAGGGCGTCACCCGCGGGTGACGCCCTTTTGGCGCGCTTTTCAGGGCTTTGGCCGGAACAGCTCGTCGACGGTCAGCCGCAGCGCCTTTGACAGGCTGAAAGCCAGCGACAGCGTGGGATCGTACTTGTTGTTTTCAATGGCGTTGACGGTTTGCCGCGACACGCCGCACATCCTGGCCAGTTCTTCCTGCGACAGGCCGAGTTCTTTGCGCCTGCTTCGGATAATGTTTTCCATCATCAGCCCCCGAGCTTCTTTTTATAAAAGAAAAGGGACGCGCAGTAAAGAATGGCGATGGTTTCCAGATGGATTAGGGGGTTGATGGTCGCGGGGCTGCCGCGCACAAAGCTTTCGGCGACGTCCAGCACGGTGGCGCCGACCGTCGCCAGCAGCGTAAAAGCGCTGGCCTTCCAGACGACGACCTGGCTGCGCTCGTCGCCCGGGCGCAGCAGCGAGACAATCATGATAACGTCCAGCACAGTGAAAACCAGTAAAACAGCTCCCAGGAATATCATCGCGCCAACTGGCATTACAATCACCCTTTCTGTGTTTTGAGTAAAGATGTAAAAAACTTTTGACATTATGAGGATAACATGGCGGCAGAAAAATGTCAAGAGTTTTTTACATTTAAGAAATACGGGCCGCTTTCCACGGCTAAAACTGTATTTTCAGCCGGACTTGCGCTTTGCAGGCTTGCCAGAATGGACCGGAACTGTTACAATGAATAAACAGCCTTTGATACCGGGCGGGGAGGGGAAAAATTGAAAGAAAGACAGGATACCGGTTTTATCCGGCAGATGCTTCGGCTGGCGCTGCCTATCGCCATGCAGAACATGCTGACGTCGTGCGCGGGGCTGGTCGACACGGCAATGGTTGTCGGGCTGGGCAATGCGGCGACGGCCGCCGTCGGCATCGCCGGGCGCTGGACGTTTATGCTCAATATTTTTTTATTCGGGCTGTGTTCGGGCAGCTCGGCGCTGATTTCACAGTACTGGGGCGCGCGCGACACGCACAGCATCCGCCGCACGTTCGGCCTGGGGCTGTCCTGCGCGCTCGGCGCGGCCGTTGTCTATAACCTGATCGCTTTTTCCCTGGCCGCGCCCATGATGCGCGTCTTTACGCCCGAAGCCGAGGTTATCGGCCTGGCGGCCGTTTATCTGCGCACCGTCTGCTTTAATTCGGTTTTCCTGGCCTTTAACCAGCTGGCCGGCGCTGCCCTGCGTTCGACCGAAGACGTAGTCAGCCCGCTTCTGTGCGCGGGCGTGTCGGTGCTGGCCAACAGCGTGCTCAACTATCTGCTGATTTACGGCAAACTGGGACTGCCCGCCATGGGCGTACAGGGGGCGGCGCTGGCAACGGTCATTTCAACGGCTTTGGGCTCGGCGCTTCTTATGGCGCGTATTTTTTACAAAAAAGCGGTGATCCGCGCGCCGCTGCGCGAGCTGCTCGACGTCAACCGGGCGTTTGCGCGCAGGTTTTTGTCCGTCGCCGCGCCGGTGGTCGGCAACGAGGCGCTGTGGTCGGTTGGTACGAACATCTATGTCATGGTGCTGGCCCGGCAGGGATCGGAAAACTATGCCGGCTACACCCTGTACAGTTCGGTCGAGCAGCTGGTCTTTGTCTTTTTTATCGGCATGTGCCATGCCTGCGCCATCATGGTCGGCAAACGGGTGGGCGAAGGGCGGCTGGACGACGCCTATTACACAGCGCGCCGGTTTATGCTCGCCGAACCCGTGGTCGGCGTCATTCTGGGGCTGGCGCTCATCCTGATCCGCGACCCGATTTTAAGCCTGCTGCCCATCGAAACCGAGGGCGCGCGCAGGGTGGCGTCTGATCTTCTGCTGATTTACGCCTGCTGGGTGCCGGTGCGGCAGCTGTCCTACATTGCCGTCGTCGGCTCGTTCCGCGCCGGCGGCGACACGCGGACGGGGCTTTACTATGACATTATATCGGTCTTTATATGCGGCATACCGGTCGTGGCGCTGCTGGGGCTGGTCGTGCATGTGCCGTTCCAGATGCTGGTGCTCGCCATGTTTGTGGCCGAAGATTCCATCAAGCTGGTGCTGTGCATCCGCCGGTTCCGCAGCCGCCGGTGGATCAGGCAGCTGACCCTGCCGGGCGACAACGCTTATGAAGAACAGAGGGAGGAACATCATGTCTGTTAATGTCAATCCGGTGCGCGGCACCCGGGAATTTTTGTACCAGGAAATGCTGCTGCGCGATTATGTGCAGGGCGTCATTTTGGACACCTATCGGGAGTGCGGTTTTAACCGCATCGGCACTCCGGCGCTGGAAAGCATCGAGCTTTTGGACAAGAGCGACGGGGGTGAAAACCTGAACCTGATTTTCAAAATCCTCAAGCGCGGGCAAAAGCTCGACCTGACGGCGGAAAACCTGCGCGAAAACGATCTGGTCGACATGGGCCTGCGATATGATCTGACGCTGCCGCTGTCGCGTTATTTTGCCAATAACCGTTCAAAGCTGCGCGAGCCTTTTAAAGTCATCCAGATCGACAAAGTGTACCGCGCCGAACGGCCGCAGAAAGGGCGATTCCGCGAGTTTTACCAGTGCGACATCGACATTCTGGGCGACGGTTCGTGCGACGCTGAGACCGAGCTGATTTTCGTCACCGCTAAGGCGCTGCGCCGCCTGGGGTTCGAGGGCTTTACCGTGCGCGTCAACGACCGGCGCATCCTGACCGACATGATTGTCGCCGCCGGGTTCCCGGCCGACAGCGTGCCGTCGGTCTGTATCACGTTTGACAAGCTGGACAAGGTCGGCGTCGACGGCGTGCGGCAGGAGCTGCTGGACAAGGGCTTTGCGTCCGGCGTCGTCGAACGGTTCTGCGCCATGACGTGCACAGAAGGCGAAATGCTGGATCGCGCCGCCGAGCTGTGCGCCGACAAGAGCGTCGTCGAAAACCTGAAAACCGTTATGGAGCGCAGCCGTGCGCTGGCGCAGGGCGCGTACCGCATCGTATATGACAAAAGCCTGGTGCGCGGCATGGGATATTATACCGGCATGGTGTTTGAGATTGCGTCGGACAAGTTCAAGGGATCGATCGCCGGCGGCGGGCGCTATGACAAAATGGTCGGCCGCCTGTGCGGCGACGACGTCCCGGCCGTCGGTTTTTCCATTGGGTTTGAGCGGATTCTGGAAATCCTGACCGAAGCGGGGTACCGGCCGCCGCATGTCCGCGCGCGGACCGCCCTGCTGTACGACAGGGAACAGGACGATTTTGTCGCCGTGATGGAATGTGCCGAACGCCTGCGCGTGCAGGGCAATGAGGTCGCCGTCATCGCCCGGGGCAAAAAAATGGGCAAACAGCTCGACGCGTTAAAGGCCGAGGGCTTTGACAACCGCATGATCTTCGGCCGCGAGGACGCGCCTGCGCCCTTTGTCGAGCGCTGAAAAAAGCCTGCAAAAAACGCGCTGCAAACCCAAAGGGTTTTGCAGCGCGCTGTCTGTACGGGCAAAAACAGGGGATACTATTTGAGAAGGTCGCGGATTTCGTCTTCGGGGCGCACGCCGACCAGACGCTGGACGGCCTGGCCGTTTTTAAAGAGGATCAGCGTGGGGATGCTCATGACGCCGTACCGGCGGGCGGCTTCCATATTTTCGTCAATATCTATTTTGACAATTTTGCGGTTGGCGGGCAGCGATTCCGAAATCTGATCCAAAACCGGCGCCAGGATTTTGCAGGGATTGCACCAGGTGGCGAAAAAGTCGACGAGCACGACCTCGGTTCCTGAAACGGTCTGGTCAAGGCTGCTTTGGGAAATGTGTTCAACTGCCATAGGGCTCATTCCTTTCTGCGCGCGGGCAAAGCGTTTTGGCGGCCGCGCGGATCAATTACGCTTTTATTATATCCCATTTGTCAAAAAACAGCTGTTAATTTTCTGCAAATTATGGTATGATATTTCATACAAATGGCTGTCCGCCTGCCCGGCGGGCGCGTCTGGCTTTTCAGGAGTGATTGAAACGGAACTTTTGACGGAAAATATCGACAGGGAACGCCTGGACGGCCTGTCCACACTGGCGCTGGCGCATGTGGGCGACGGCGTGTTTGAACTGCTGGCCAGAACCCATGCGGCGGCGGCTGGATGCGAGCGGGTCGAGCAGATGCACCGCAGTACGGTAGCGCTGGTATCCGCGCAGGCGCAGGCGCGGGCGGCGGAACGGCTGCTGCCCGTCCTGACCGAAGAGGAAAAGGCGGCATACAGGCGGGGGCGCAACGCCAAACCCAAAACGGCGCCCGCCCATGCGACGCTGGCGGAGTACGCGCGGGCGACCGGGCTGGAGACGCTGTTCGGTATGCTGTATTTGACGGGGCAGGCGCAGCGGATTTTGCAGCTGTGGAACATTTTGCTGTGCGGCGAACGGGAAAGCGAATGAAAACGGCGCGCAGACTGGGGCTGATCGCCGCCGTTTTAGCATTGGCCGCGGCCGGGCTGTATTGTTACGCCCGCTATGTCGAGCCGTCCCGGCTGGCCATCGAGACGCTGCGTATCGACGATGCCGGCCTGCCGGCTCCGGTGCGGCTGGTTGCCTTCAGCGACGTCCATCTGGGAAGCGGCGGCGTCGACAGCGGCAGGCTGGCGCGCCTGGCCGATGAAATCAACGCCCTGCATCCCGACGCCGTGCTGTTCCTGGGCGACCTGTACGACAATTACGAAGAGTACGGCGGGGACACGGGGGCCGACGCGGCAGCGCTGGCGTCCATCGACGCGCCGGTCAAGCTGGCGGTGTGGGGCAACCACGACATGGGCGGCGGCGCGCACCGGGTTTATCCCGATGTGCTGCGTCAGGGCGGTTTTACGCTGCTTGAAAACGAGAGCGTTCCGGTGCCCGAATTGGGGATCTGTTTCGGCGGCGTGGCCGACATGACCTTCGGCTTTCCCGACGACAGCGGGCTGTGGACCGGGGATTTATACCGTGTTTTGCTGTCGCACGAGCCCGATTATGCACTCGAGGTCACGGACGTGCCTTTGCAGCTGTCCGGCCATTCGCACGGCGGACAGGTGTATTTGCCCCTGGTCGGCGCGCCGCTGGTTCCGGCCGGCGCGCGGAGCTTTTTACGCGGGGCCTGTGAAAAAGACGACGGGGGCATTGTGTATGTCAGCCGCGGCATCGGGATGTCGGTGCTGCCGCTGCGGTTCGGTTCTGTGCCCGAGCTGACCGTCATCGAGATACAGTAAAGGGGAAACGCATATGCAGTTTACAGCGATCCGGCAGCCGAGCGGGCTGTGCGGCTGAACGATGGAAGAGCGGCTTGACAAACTGGCGGCGCAGGGCGGACTTTTGACACGCAGGGAAGCGCGCGAGCGCATCCGCGCCGGCCAGGTGACCGTAGACGGACAGGTCTGCCGCCGTGCCGATGCCCGCGTCGACCCGGGCGCGCAGCGCGTCGTCATGGATGGCAAAAGGCTGGGGGCCGTCCGGCCGGTACTTTTGATGATGAACAAACCGGCCGGCGTTTTAACGGCGGCCCGCGACGGCCGCGATCCGACGTTTCAGGATCTGCTGCCGGAAAAATACGCCCGACTGGGCTTGTCGGCCGCCGGGCGGCTGGACAAGGACGCCGAAGGGCTGCTGCTTTTAACCGACGACGGGGACTTGGTGCACCGCATCATTTCGCCGCGGTGGAAGACGGAGAAGCTGTATTACGCTGAGCTTGACAAGCCGGCCGGGCCGGACGACGTGCCTGCCTTTGCCGCAGGGCTTGACCTGGGGGACTTCATTGCACTGCCGGCGCACCTGACCATTCTGCCGGGCGGCAAAGCCTGTGCCGTGGCGGTGACCGAAGGGAAATTCCACCAGGTTAAGCGGATGTTCGCGGCGCGGGGCAAAAAAGTTTTGCGGCTTGTCCGGTTGAAAATCGGAACTTTAGAGCTCGATAAGAACCTGAAAACCGGTGAATTCCGTGAATTATCGGAACATGAGCGCAGGGCTTTGTATGACATGACGGAGCTGTCCGGATAAAGTTCACGCAAATGTTCATAAAAACTTGTTGAAAAAAGAGAGAAAATCCGGTAAAATAGAAATAGTGCGTTCAGACCTTTTATCAAAAATAGACAAAGGGTGATCTTAAGTGGCAGCCAGACTGTTCCAAAGTATCCTTCTCGAAATCAAGAGCAAGGTCTCTTTTATGCTGGGCGTTGTCGACGCGGCGGGAAACATCGTTTCATGCACCGAACTTCGCTTTATCGGCGAGAACATCGAGGCGGCAAGCGAGTTTTTTGCCGCCGGCGTCGAAGAAGGCGAGTTCGGGGGCTATTGCTTCAATCTGCTGAGCGGATATGAAAACGGATCGGAATACGCCGTGTTCGCCAGCCAGAAGGGCGAGGGCGCCGCAATGGTCTGCGCCGTGACGGCGGTGGCCATCAGCAACAGCCAGTCGCTGTACGACGAAAAGCATGACAAAGTCACCTTTATCAAAAAAATCCTGCTGGACAATATCCTGCCGGGCGACATTTACATCAAGTCGCGCGAGATGAATTTCAGCAGCGATATGCGCCGCGTCGTTTACCTGGTACGTATGCGCGAGCGTCAGGACGCCGCGGTCGTCGAGGTTTTGCAGCGCCTGTTCCCCGACCGGCAAAAGGATTTTGCCGTGACCGTCAACGAAAACGAAGTCGTTCTGGTGAAAGAGCTGAAAAACCCCGACTCCAAAGAGATTGCCCGCATTGCGCGGCTGATCGACACAACGCTGACCGACGAGCTGCAGCTTGAGCACGTCATCGGCGTCGGCGCCGTGGCCAATCAGCTCAAGGACGTTGCGCGTTCGTTTAAAGAAGCGCAGATCGCCGTGGACATCGGGCGCGTTTTTGACGAGGATCTGACGGTGATGAATTTTGAAAACCTGGGCATCGGAAGGCTGATTTACCAGCTGCCGACGACGCTGTGCGAAATGTTTTTGTCCGAGGTTTTCAAAAAAGGATCGATTGAATCGCTGGACGAAGAGACGCTGTTCACCATCCAGAAGTTCTTTGAAAACAACCTGAATGTGTCCGAAACGTCGCGCAAACTGTTCGTACACCGCAACACGCTGGTTTACCGCCTGGAAAAAATCAAAAAGATCACCGGGCTGGATCTGCGCGAGTTTGACAACGCTATCGTGCTCAAAGTGGCGCTGATGGTCAAAAAATATCTGAAATCGCGCGAGAGCTTTTCGTAAGACGCGGCTGCGGGCGCAGCCGCCGGAACTCTGAAGCAGACCTTAGTGGAGGCTCGGTCCTGTCATGGTAAAACTGCTCGATACATACAAAACGTATGACAACGGAACCAAAGCCCTCAAGGGCGTCACGCTGACCATCGAAGACGGCGAATTTGTCTTTATCGTCGGTCCGTCGGGGTCGGGCAAATCGACCATCATCAAAATGCTGGCGGCCGAAGTGCGCCCGACGTCGGGCAAGGTAATGGTCAACGGGTTCAACATCGGGGCGATCCGCCAGCGCGAGATCCCCTATCTGCGCCGTACCATCGGCGTGGTTTTTCAGGACTTCCGCCTGATTGAAAACAAATCGGTGCATGAAAACGTCGCTTTCGTCATGCGGGCGGTCGGCGCGTCGCCGCGCGCCATCAAAAAGCGCGTGCCCTATGTGCTGGATCTGGTCGGTATTTTACACAAGTCGCGGCGCCTGCCGGGCGAACTGTCGGGCGGCGAACAGCAGCGCGTCGCCATTGCGCGCGCGCTGGTCAACAATCCCAGCCTGATCATCGCCGACGAACCGACGGGCAACCTCGACCCGGCCCGTTCTTTTGAATTGATGACCCTGCTGGAAAAGATCAATATGCTGGGGACCACGGTCGTGGTGGTCACGCATGAAAAAGAGCTGGTCAACCAGTTTGAAAAGCGTGTTGTCACCATTGACGGCGGTATTGTCATCAGTGACAAGACGGGCGGATATTACAGCGAGAGGATGAACTTGTACTACGGCAATGGGCAAATACAGCATTAGATATTTCCTGCACGAGGGGCTTCACAGCATCGTCGTGCACGGGTTCATGAGCTTTGCCGCGGTCACAGTCATCGCGGCCTGCCTGCTCATCATCGGGACGTTCAGCCTGGTGGCGTACAATATCGACGTTCTGATTGACAGCCTGGAAGCGCAGAACGAAATCGCGATTTACATCGACGAAAGCTACACGCGCGAACAGGCCCTGGCGCTGGAAGCGCAGCTTCGCAGCATCGACAACGTCAGCGACGTCATTTTTGTCAGCAAGGAAGAACTGTTTGACGACTATCTGGAGACGCTGGGCGAGGATGCCGTCATCATGGAAGACCTGCGCGACGACAACCCGCTGCGCGACAGCTACCGCATTATCATGAAAGACGTGTCGCTGCATGCCGAGACCGTTGAGGCGCTTGAACAGGTCGCCGGCGTGGCCGAAACCAACAGCCAGAAAGAACTGTCTGACCGGCTGCTGCAAATCAGGCAGGTGGTTAACGCGGTATCTTATACCCTGATTGCGCTTTTGGGCGCCATTTCGGTTTTTATCATATCCAACGTCGTGCGGCTGGCCATGTTCGCACGGCGGGAAGAAATTTCCATCATGAAAATGGTGGGGGCGACCAACGGGTTTATCCGGGTTCCCTTTGTTATCGAAGGCGTCGCTTTGGGACTGATGGCGGCGGTTGTCGCTTTCTTTGCCCAGTGGGGCGTTTACCGATATATTGTCAGCGGACTGATGCAGGGCATCGCCATGTTTGACATGGTGCCTTTTGACGCGTTTGCGCTCCCGCTGCTCGGCGCGCTCATTCTGGCGGGGCTGGGACTGGGCGTCGGCGGCAGCGTCCTGACAATCCGCAGGTTCCTGAAGGTATGACGGCAAAGGAGAGACTATGAGCAGACAAATGCAGAAAACACAAAAGCCGGCCCGCAGGCCGGCCAGGCATGGCGACGTCCGCAGTCGCCTGGTGCGCGTCGGTGCGTGCGCGCTGGCGGGAGTGCTCGCGGCCCTGATGCTGCTGAGCGTCGTCTTCAGCGCGCTGCCCATCCGCGCGGCGTCGCAAAGCGCGGTCGACGCGCTGCGTCAGGAGCTGTCGCAGACGAGCGAGCGCAAAAAGGAGATCGAGGCTGAACTCAAGGATCTGTCGGCCGATAAAAAGGCGCTGTCAGCCCAGATCGTCAAGCTGGACGAACAGATTGCGACAGCTGAAGCTGAAATCGAGCTGCAGGAGCAGCTGGTTGCCGAGCTGGGCAGCCAGATCACCGAACAGGAAGCGGCGCTTGCGCAGGCGCAGGCCGACCAGGATGAGCAGTATGAAAAAATGAAATCACGCATCCGCTTCATGGTGGAAAACGGCAGCGCCAGCTACCTGAACATCCTGCTGTCTGCCGAAGACTTCGCCGAGTTTTTGTCGCTTTACGAAATTGTTTCGCAGGTTTCCACCTATGAGCAGGAGCTGTTTGAAGAGCTGCGCGCCCTGTCAGAGCAGATCGCCGCGACCAAGCAGCAGCTGGAAGACAGCCGTGCCGAGCAGGTCGAGCAGCTCAACTCGCTTGAAGCCAACAAGCAGCAGCTCGACGTCGAGCGAGATAACCGGTCGCAGCGGATGAAGGATCTTGAAACGGCCGAGGAGGAGGTCAAAGAAGCCTTTGCCGAGATCGAGGCCGAAGAAGACAGCATCAACGCCGAAATCAAGCGCATGGTGGCCGAGCTGGCGTCTACAACGACCTATGTCGGCGGCACGTTTTCGTGGCCGCTGCCGGCGGGGTATACGACGATCACCTGCCCCTATGAGAT
>CALWJQ010000020.1 GCA_944381055.1 uncultured Clostridia bacterium
GAACACATCTTCAACAACGGCGAGCCCTGGGAAGAGAATGCCGCCAGCACCACCTCGCCCATCGGCACCGGCCCGTTCAAGTTTGACAGCTACCAGTCGGGCGTTGCGACCACGATTGTCAAGAACCCCGATTACTGGGAAGGCGAACCCAAGCTGGACCGTGTCATTTACCAGATGCTTCCCGACGAAACCACCGCTGTGCAGGCTTTGATCAACGGCGAGATCGATATTTACACCAGCCTGCCCGACTCTGAATACGCCAACCTGAAGGACAATCCGGATCTGCGCCTGGTGGCCGACGTTTACCCGTCGCCCATTTACATGGCGTTCAACATGAACGACCCCGTGGTTTCGGACATCAATGTCCGCCGCGCCGTCGCCATGTGCGTCGACCGCGACTCGATTTCTGAAAAGGTCTATGTCGGCGTCAAAGAACCTGAATACGCCTTCTATCCCAGCATTTCGTGGGCGTCCAACCAGGAAGACGTCGCGCCCGGCTTTGATCCTGAAGCGGCCGAGCAGATCCTGATCGACGCCGGCTACACCAAAGACGCCGACGGCTTCTATGTCACCATCCCGCTCGACGTCTTCGAGTCCATGTCGCTGCCTGACACGGCCAAGCTGTTCCAGGCGGACTGCGCCAAAGCGGGCATTAACATCGAGCTTAACGTCATGGAATACAACGCGTGGAACGACAAGGTCAGCATTGCCAAGAACTTTACGCTGGAAATGCAGGGCGGCTTCCAGGGCCCCGACCCCGCGGCTCTGGCTTCACGCGTCGGCACCACCGGTTCGATGAACCAGTCGAGCTATTCCAACGCTGAAGTCGATGCGCTGTTCGCCGAAGCGGCGCAGATCGGCGACCAGGATCAGCGCGCCGAACTGTATAAGCAGGCACAGGCTATCCTGGCCGAGGAACTGCCCATTGTCCCCATTGTCCAATATACCAGCTATACCGGCCACAATGCCAAGATCATCAATGCGCCTATCGACGGCGCCGGCAAATGGGGCTGGGCGGAGTACACCTTTACCGATTTCTCTGAGTAATCCTCACAGCCGGGGGGCGGGCGGCAGCCCGCCCCCTTTTCTGTACGGATAAGCCGCGCAGGCGGCGCAAACCCTGAAAGGAGCGGACAAAGATGAAAGAAATGTATCAAAAGCTGTTGGCCGGGATTCCCGATTACAAGGAATTTCTGACGGTGGACGAGCTGGACGAGAGCTCGCGCCGCCTGGCGGCGGAGCACCCGGACTGCGTCGAACTGTTTGAAATGGGCAGGACGAGCAAAGGGCATCCGCTGCTCTGCCTGAAAATCGGCGACAGCCCGCGCCACGCGCTGATGTTCGGGTGCCCGCACCCCAACGAGCCCATCGGTACCATGATGCTGGAGTATTTTACCAAAAACCTGGCTGAAAACAAAGCCCTGCGCGACGAGCTTGGCTATACATGGTATATTGTCAAAGCGTGGGATGCCGACGGCCTGCGCCTGAACGAAAAATGGCTCAAGGGCCCCTACACCCTGTATAACTACTCCCGCAACTTCTTCCGCCCCGCGGGGCACAAGCAGGTCGACTGGACCTTCCCCATCGACTACAAGAACCTGCATTTCCACGACACCATCCCCGAGTCAGAAGCCATGATGAAGCTGATCGACGACGTCAAGCCCAGCTTTATCTATTCGCTTCACAATGCCGGCTTCGGCGGCGTGTACTGGTATATTTCCAAGCCCATGCCGGAAATTTATGACGAGATGTACGAAGCGGCCAACAGCCAGAACGTGCCCATCAATTTCGGCGAGCCCGAGTCGCCGTCCTGCGTCGCCCTGGCCCCGGCCATCTACGGGGAAATGGGCATCAGCCAGGAATACGATTACCTGGAAAAGTACGGAAACGGCATCAATCCGGCCGAAGTGATCGGCAGCGGAAGCAACAGCGCCGAATACGCCGCGACCCGCTATGATTCCTTTACCCTGCTGACCGAAATGCCCTATTTTTATGACGAACGCATCAAGGACATGTCGGAATCGGACATGATCCGCCGCGACGCCGCGCTCATCAAGCTCGACTGGCAGGCCAAAACCAGCAGGTTCCTGCGCGAGACCCTGGCGATTTCCAAACAGTACATGGACCCGGAAAACCCGTTCATGCTGGCCGTCAGCGCCTTTACCAAAGAGAGCAGCTCGGACGCCACGCGCAAAATGATGGAAGAAAACCCCGACTTTGCCAAAAAAGCCACGGTGGCCGAAAAGTTTGACAACCTGTGCGCGTCCAAGTTTTATAAGTACCTGTCTTACGGCCAGCTTTTGCGCGCCAACGAAACCGAGCTGCAAAAGATGGACGAGACGGGCGAGAACAACCCCGAAAAGCGCGCGGCGCTGCAAAAGGCTTTTGACATCATGGTCAAGGCGCACAAGGATATGACCGACGAGCTGGAAAGCGAAATCAACTACCATGTCGTGCCGATCCGCAAGCTGGTGTATATTCAGCTGGCCTGCGGCCTGCTGACGGCCGAGTACCTGAAAGAGCACTTTGAAAAATAAACCGCAGGGGGATCCCCCTGCCTGCACAAGGAGGAAGTCTATGCTGCTGATCAAAAACGGCTGCGTACACGACGGCCGCGGACAGGTGCTTCCGCAGTGTGACGTGCTTGTTGAAAACGGCCTTGTCAAGGCGGTCGGCCCGGGGCTTTCAGCCGAGGGGGCCGAGGTGTTTGACGCGGCGGGCAAGCAGGTTTTGCCCGGCTTCGTCAGCACCATGACCATTCAGGGTGCGACCGGCCCGGGCTGGCACGACGACGATCTGGGCGAGTTTTCCGACCCGGTCACGCCCGAGCTGTCGGTCGTTTACGCATTTGACCAGGATAACATGAACTTTCAGGAGCAGTGGCTGTACGGCGTGACAAGCGTCGGCGTCGTGCCCAAGCCGGGCAACGTGCTGGGCGGGCAGATGGCGGTGTTCAAGACCTGCGGCCGCAGCCCGTACGAAATGCTGGTGCGCGAGCGCGCGGCCATGGCCGCCAGCGTATCGGCGGCCACCAAAAAGCCGTACGCCCCGCGCAACGCAGCCCCCATGACCCGTATGGGTGCGGTGTCGCTGCTGGTTGCGGCGCTCAAAAAAGCGGAAAGGTACACCGAATGCTCTGATTACGACCCCAAGTGCGAAGCGCTGCAGCCTGTGCTGCGCGGCGAAATGCCGTTGTTTGTCAACGCGCTCAACCGTGCGCAGATGGACGCCGCCGAAATGGCGCTGCGCGATTTCCCAAACGTCCGGCTGGTCCTGACGGGCGCTTACGGCCTGGACGAAACCCGTGAAAGCGTGCGCAGCGGACGCTGCGCCGCGCTGATCGGCGACGTGACCGAGGCGGGGACGCAGCTCAACGCCAACGTCGATTACGCCGGCATCGGCAGGCTGGCCCAGGCGGGCGGCCTTGTCGGGCTGTGCTGCGGCGGCGACAGCTTTGCAGGCGGCAAAGAAAGCCTGCTGTGGAACGCCATCCAGTGGCATAAAAACGGCGTGCCCGCCGAACAGGTTCTGCGCATGATCACGTCGGCGCCTGCCGAAATCCTCGGTGTGGGCTGCGCCGTCGGATCGATCGCACCGGGGCTTCACGCCGATTTGTCGGTGTGGAGCGCCAACCCGATCGAGACCTATACCGCACGGCTCGAGGCCGTCTTTTTGCAGGGTGAAAACCTGCTGACCCGAAAGGAGGTCCGCAAGTCATGCTGGTAATCCAAAACGCCAAAGTGTATACAATGGCCGGCCAGGTGCTGGAAAAGGGGGACATCGCCATTGAAAGCGGGCGGTTTGCCGCGGTTGGCGAGTCGCTGCCCGTTCCCGCCGGGGCGCAGGTCATCGACGCCGCGGGCCTGACCGCCATTCCCGGCATTGTGGATGCGCACAGCCACATCGGCGGGTTCGGTTCGACGATGGACGACTCGGATCTCAACGAAATGACCCGCAACGCGACGCCCGAGGTCGAGTCGGTGTATTCCATCGATGTCGAGCAGCCGGGGTTTAAGCGCGTGCTCAGCGCCGGCATCACAACGAGCGCCATCGCGCCGGGCAGCGGCAACGTCATCGGCGGGCTGGTATGCGCAGTCAAGTCCCATGGCAAAAGCATCGGGGACATGTGCATCAAAAACCCCATTGCCCTGAAAATGGCGCTGGGCGGCAACCCTAAAGGAGTCTACGGCCCCCGCAACCAGATGCCCATGACCCGCATGGGCGTGGCGCAGGTCATCATCGATACGCTGCGCCGCGGCCGGGAATACATGAAAAAACAGCAGGAAGCGGCCGGCGACCCGGCTAAAATGCCGCCCTATGACGCGGGGCTGGAAAACGTCTGCCGCGCACTGCGCCGCGAAATCCCCATCAAAGTACACTGCGAACAGTTCGACATGCTGACCACCATCCGCATTGCGCGCGAGTTCGGGCTGGAGTTCACGCTGGATCACGCGTGGGGCGCGTCGGACTTTTACGACGAGATCGCCGGGGCCGAGGGGCTGCGCGGCGTCATCTTCGGGCCGTGCGGCGTGCAGCTTCTGCCCGGCGAGTGCGGCAAGGTCGACATTGAATGCCTGATAGAGCTCGACCGGCGCGGCGTGTGCTGCAGCATTATGACCGACGGGCCCATCATGAACCCCGATTTGATTGTCACCCAAGCCGGCGAGGCGGTGCGCGCCGGGCTTCCGCCCGAACGGGCTGTCGCCATGCTGACCATCAACCCGGCCAGGATCATCGGCCTTGAAGAGCGCATCGGATCGATTGAGCCGGGCAAAGACGCCGACGTGGTTCTGTTTTCCGGTATGCCCACGGTCGACACAGCCGCGCAGGCGATGGTCACCATTGTCAACGGCGAAATCGCCTGGCAGCGGTCCTGATCCGCACAGCTGCCAGCAGCTGAAAAGGCGTCCCCACGGGGACGCCTTTTTGCCGGTTGTCCATCAAAAAATAAGGCTTTGACTGGAATTTTCTGTGCGCCTGTGATATGATGATACCAATATCTGTGCACAGCAGAAAGGCCAGAGGCCTTTCCGGAAAATGCAATAGGAGGAGACAAGCCGCATGAAAAAGAAAATTTCCCTGATGCTGGCGGCCGTCCTGGCGCTCGGCCTGCTGGCGGTCCCGGCGCTGGCCGCCGAAGTCCCCGGGTCCAACGGCCGTCTTACCGCATCCAACGAATCCATCGGTACCACCACTTATGTCAGCCGTGACCTGGAAGTCAACACGACGGAAAACACCGTGTACGTCTACCCCGTGGGGACGACCTTCAGCTGGGAAGACCGCGAAGAAACATCCGAGCAGTTTTACATGGCGCCCGGCGATCTGGTGACCATGGACAACTTTTACCAGCCCACAGGCGAAGAGGCTGGCGAGGTTTTTGTGTTCGATGTGCTGAACTTTGAAACCCAGCAAACCACCCTGACTTACGTTATGGTTGGCGAGGTGCCTGAAGAGCCGGCTCCGGCAGGCCCCGCGACCGGCACTTTTACCGACGTGCCTGACGCTGCCTACTATGCGCAGCCCGTCGAATGGGCCGTTGAACAGGGCATTACGACGGGCACCGGCGACGGGACGACCTTCTCGCCGGACATTTACTGCACCCGCGGCGAAATCATCACCTTTATCTGGCGTGCGTCGGGCAGCCCCGAGCCGACCGGACCCATTCCCTATGTCGACGTCGGGCCGGATTATTTCTACACCGACGCGGCGGTCTGGGCCTATGAGCAGGGAATGGCGCGCGAGGGGATGTTTGATCCCGATTACTCGTGCACCCGCGCCATGGCTGTCGAGTTTTTGTGGAAGCAGGCGGGCAGCCCCGAAACCGCCGTGACAACCCAGTTTACCGACGTCGCACCGGATGCATCCTATGCGCAGGCCGTTGCGTGGGCGGTCGAGCAGGGCATTACGACGGGAACGAGCGACACGGAGTTTTCGCCCGATGAATCGTGCACCCGCGGCCAGATTGCCACCTTCCTGTGGCGCGCGCTGGCCCAGTAAAATGATTTGAAAACAGCAAGCCGCCCGGCAAAGGCCGGGCGGCTTGTCTTTGCGCGCTATTTTTTCAGATCGTCCCAGGCACGGCCGAGGATGGCCGCGCTCTCGCCTCGCGTGACGGGGTCGTCGGGGCGGAAGGTCCCGTCGGCGTAGCCGTTTAAAATTCCCGCATGGGACAGCGCGAGGATTTCGTGATAAGCCCAGTGGGTTTCGGGCAGGTCGGAAAAACCGGCGCCGCGGCCCTCGAGCGAGGCTTCGAGCATCCGCGACAAAACGGCGGTCATTTCGGCGCGCGAGACCGGCGCGTCGGGGCGGAAGGTCCCGTCGGGGTAACCTTCAAACAGGCCGGCTTTGACGGCAGCCGCAATCTCGCGGCTGGCCCAGTGCTGCCGGGTATCGGAAAAGGAGGCCTGCCCGTCGCTGAGCGGCAGACCGAGGGTGCGCACGGCAATGGCCGCGGCCTGCGCCCGCGTCAGACGCTGCTGCGGGGCAAACAGGGTGTCCGACACGCCCTTGAGGATCCCTTCGCCCGACAGGCGGACGATTTCGTCTTTGGCAAAATGGCCGGAAATATCGGAAAAATACGTGCCGTTGAGCCACAGCTCGTAATAGTCCCACACGTCGGCGGTTTCCTGCCCGGCGCTCCAGTTGCCGGCGCCCTTAAGCCCGTAACGGTTGACAAGCGCCAGCTTGGATTTGATGGAATCGGCGTTTTCATACCAGATTTCGTACTGGCCGGCGGGCAGGGTCTGCCCGCCGATTTTGACAGGGCGGGTCAGACTGGTGTACAGGACGGGCGAGCGGCGCTCGCTGTCATAGCCGACGCTGCCGCCAAACTCTTCCGCCAGAGATCGCACCTGGCTGAGCGAAATACCCTGTCCGCGCACGGCGCCCGACCGATCCCACATGCGGCCGAAAAAGGGAATACCGAGCACCAGCTTGTCCGCGGGGACGTGGCGCAGCGCGTATTCGACGGACTGTTCGACAAAGGAATAGCCGGCCACCGGACCGGCGTCGCCGCCGCTGTAATGCTCGTCATAGGCCATAAGAAACAGATGATCGGCGTGCCGGGCCAGGGCGGCGTAATCGTACGAGCCGTGCCAGCCGGTCGACCAGCCCTTGGGGTTGGCGGCGACGGCGACCGACACCTCCTTATCCTGCGGCAGCTTCTGCCGCAGCAGACGCACCAGTTCGACATATTGCCCGCGGTGCGTGTGGGTGACGTTTTCAATGTCCACGTTGACGCCGTCAAGGTTGTATTTTTCGACGGCGGCAGCGATTTCCGCGCTGAGCGATTCGGCGTTTTCCAGCGCGGCTGCGCCGCTGGCGCGGCCCCAGTGGTTGCTGAGAAAGGGCACGACACGGATTCCGCGGCTGTGCATACTGTCGATAAAGCCGGAGCTCACCGCGTTGAGCCTGAGCGATCCGTCGGCGTTTAAATCAAAATAACTGGGCGAAACGACGTCCAGAACGTCGGCGGCGCGCAGCGCGTTCTGTGTCTGCTGTTCGGCCGTGCCGAAATAGATATAGGACATGGCGTAGTTGTCCGCCGTTTTGCGCGCAGCCAGCGCCGAAAGCGGCAGCGTGACGGCCAGGCCGCCGGCCAGCACGACCTTGACGGCGCGGACATACAGAACGCGCCGCGCTTCAGGCGTGCGCAGTGCGCGCGGCGGGAGGAACTCGCGCGCCAGCTCTGCGCTTCCGCCGGGGAACAGAAGGATGTCGACCGAGCCGTCGGGATTATCGATAAGGCGGTAGGGGATGGGCATAAAAAAGACTCCTTTTCCGGAACCTGATGTTCTTTTCCCTTATTTTGGGCGGAAACGGAGCCTTTATAACTGCGGCGGGAAAAAAGGTCAGTTTTTTTCCGTGCGGTACAGATGGACGTCCAGCTGACTGTACGGAATGTTGATACCCGCCCCATCGAGCGCCTTTTTGACGCGTTCCAGGGCGGCGGAGCGGACTTCCCAGTAATCGGCGCTGCGCACCCAGACGCGGCACAGGATGTCCACCGACGAAGCGCTGAGGTTCCACACCCGGACATAGGGCTCGGGATCGCGCAGAATACGCTCGTCTTCGAGCAGCGTGCGCTCGACAAGGGCGCGCGCCTCCCCGGCGTCGCAGGCATAGGTCACCGGAAAGGTCAGTTCGAGCCGGCGTTCAGGCTCGGCTGAGTAGTTGGCGATCTGGCCGGCAGACAGCGTGCCGTTGGGAAGGTAAATGCGGTGGTTATCCATCGTTTTGAGCACGGTGTGGAAAAAGCCGATCGAATCGACAGTGCCCGAAACGCCGTCGGCCGTTTCGATGAAATCACCCGTTGCAAAGGGCTTGCTGACAAGTACCGAAATGCCGCCCGCCACGTTGGACAAGCTGTTTTGCAGCGCCAGCGAAACGGCGACACCGAAGACGCCGAGCAGGGTGATCAGGCTGGTGACCTGGATGCCGAGCTTGGGCGCGAGGATGAGGATGAGCAGAAACCATAAAAGGCCGCGCACGACATTGGCGGCCAGCGACTGGATGCTGGGATCCAGGGAGGTGCGCGCCAGGACGCGCGCGACCAGCCGGGCGATGTATTTGACAGCGATAAGCCCCAGGACAAAGGTCAAAACGAGCTGAAGGAACCCGGACAGGGTCAGGGCGGAAAATGCGTTTAGTACAGACTGTAAAATATCCATATGCATTTGCTCCTTGTTTTTAAAATAAAAGCCCCGTGCCGGTCGCCGGCACAGGGCGGGAAATCACCGGGACTGCAAAGCGAACCAGTCGCATACGGCGCGGTAAATTGCCTGGGCTTCGGCTGAACGGGCCTGCGCCGTCCCGACGGCGCGCCAGTCAGAAGCATTGTCAATGAAAGCGTATTCACTGATCACGGCAGGAACCCCGGCTTCGGCCGCCGCGCGCAGGATGGCGTAATAGTCCCCCCGCCAGCCGCGGCGGAAGACGATGCTGTTGACCGGGCGGCCGAGGGACGCGTACTCGCGGTTTAAAAGCTCAGCCAGCTGGCGCGACGGGCCGCCGGACTGATCGGCGATCTGCGCCAGGACGGTCGCTCCGCGCCCCGTGCGGGACTCAGAGGCGTTGTGGTGTACGCTGACCACCAGGTCGGGCCGCAGGGACTGAATGAGCTCCTGCCGTTCGTCCAGGCTGACGGTCTGGTCGGATGTGCGCGTTTCAACGACATTGTAGCCCGCGCCGCGCAGCAGCTCGGCCAGCTGGACTGCAACGTCGAAATTGAGATCTGATTCATGGCCCAGCCAGGGCGAAATAGAGCCGGGGTCAGACCCGCCGTGCCCGGCGTCGACCAGAATGGTCGGGGCGTCCGAAGCCTGCCGCGCCGGGCGCAGCACGACGGTGCGCAGCGCCGCGTCCCATTCGACCGACATGCCAAGGGCGGCGCACAGCTCACGCAGGTTGTAGTAACCGTAGCCGTTGATGGTGTACGAGCGCACTGAAACGGGCTCGCCGTCGACATACAGCGCATAGGGATCGGGTTCAATCAGGCCGGCGGAAACGGGGCCGGGCGTATGGGGGATATTTTCGGTGCCGCCGGCGATGTAAATGCCGCCGGTCGTCAGATAGACGGCCATGTCGGCGCCCGACCAGCGGGCGGAAAAGGCGTTGTTTCCGGCTGAGCAGTACCAGGCCAGATCGTGCAGGCGCACATAGTTCTCGTTATCGAGCAGATAGGTATACAGGGTGATCGGCTGCCCGTACAGGGTGACGGCCTGTACGCTTTTTGCCGCCGACAAGGGTGCGGCGGAAGCGGAAAAGGCTGTCTGGGGGACAAGCAGAAGCAGGCAGAACAGCAGCGGCAGGATGCGTTTGGCGAGTTTCATGACGGTTTCCTTTCTTTCAGACTTGACAAAAAACGACACAACTGTTTTTTATTATAATACACAAGTCCCGGCAGCGCAAGCGGCAATACCAGCCAGCGGGCAAGCCGCGATTTTGATTTACAAAGCGCCCAAAATGCAGTATAGTAAAGATGGACAAAATCCTTCCCCGCTGCACGGGGACTTTGGAGGGGCGCGTGAAGCCGGAAAAATACCGAAAAATCCGAGAGCCGCTGGCGGCGCTGTACGACGCCGCGGCCGGGGCGCTGGCCCTGTTTCTCAAAAAGGTGTGCCGCCTGCGCGTACAGACGGAACAGCCGCTGCCGCGCAGCGGGCCGCTGCTCGTTTTGTGCTCGCACCAGGGGATGCTGGACTTTGCCGTCACGGCGGCCGCGCTGCTGCCAAGACGGCTGCACTTTGTCTGCTCGGACAGCTTCTTCCAGCGGCCGCTGCTCGCCCCTCTGCTGCATGCCCTGGGCGTCATTCCCAAAGTGCAGTTTGCAGCCGACCCGCGGTGCATCGCTTCCATCCTGCGCGTCCTGCGCGCGGGCGGAGCTGTCTGTCTGTACCCTGCGGGGCAGACGTCCATGACCGGCCGTCCGGGTGCTATTGCGCCGTCTGTCGCGCGCCTGGTCCGGAAAAGTGGGGCGGACGTCGCCTTTTTGCAGATACACGGCGGTTTTTTTACGCGCAGCCGCTTTGCCCGCGGGCTGAACCGTGGCCGCATCGACGCCCGCGCCGGCCTGCTGTTTACCGCCCGGCAGATCGGCGCTCTGGATGAAAATGAAATTTACCGCCGCGTCTGCGCGGCCGTGGATTATGACGAATACCGCTGGCAGCGCGAAACCGGCGCGGCCTTTGTTTCGCGCCACCGCGCGCGGGGGTATCAGAATATCCTGCTCCTGTGCCCGCGCTGCGGCGCGCGCGCCTCGTACAGCGCGCGGGGCAACCGGGTGCGCTGCGATGTGTGCGGCAACGCGGGCAGTGTCGGGCCGGACATGCGCCTGCACGCCGATGCGGGCAGCATGCTGCCCGAAACGCTGGCCGAATGGCACGACATGCTGCGCCGCGACTGGGAAAAGCGTTTGCGCGCCGGTACGTTCTGCATGACAAGCCCGGTGCGCTGCCGCCGGTGGGACGGCCGGCGCTTCGCGCCCTGCGGCAGCGGTACGGCCGAACTCAGCGAACAGGCCCTGCGTTACGAGCCGCACGGCGGCCGGCCGGTCTGCCTGCCGAATCAAACGCTTTCCGGGATGCGCTGTGTGCCCGGCGCCTATTTTGAAGCCGTGACGCCGGACGGCGCGCTGCGCCTGTACCCGGAAAGCGGCCGCAGCGCCGCCGAGTGGAAGCTGGCGCAGGAGTACCTGCACGAGCGCGCCGGCGGTGAAGCCAAGCGTTAAAGTCTGTCTTCCGAACCATTCAATAACAATAACAATAAAAGAAAGAGGTGTAGTTGATGAGTCCTGTCACTGTAAGGGATTTCGAAAAAATCAAAGGGTTGTCCGATCTGCGCGCGGCCCGGGACGGCAAGCACGCCGTTTTCTGCGTCACCCACGCCGACATCGGGGAAAACCGCTACAAGAGCCATCTCGAACTGCTCGACATCGAGACGGGCGAGACCCGCCCCCTGACGGCCGGCGACGGGCAGGGGTTTGTGTTTTCCGATGACGGCGAAAGCGTGATTTTCCCCGCTCTGCGCAGCGAGGCCGACAAAAAAGCGGTTGAGAGCGGCGAAGAGCTGACGGTATTTTACCGGCTCCCTCTGGGGGGCGGCGAGGCGCGCGAGGCCTTCCGCATCGAAGCGCAGGTTAAAAAGATTGAAAGCCTGGGCGGCGGGAAATGGCTGGTCAGCCACCTGTGCGATCTGTCGCGCCCCGATTTGTGCGGCCTCAAGCCGGAAAAGCGGGCCCAGGTGCTGGCACGATGGAAAAAAGAGTCCGAAGAGTTCCACGTCGTCGACGAGCTGCCCTTCTGGTATGACGGGCGCGGGTATGTCAACAAAAAGCGCACCCGCCTGTCGGTGTTCAATGAGCTGACCGGCGCGCTGTCGCCGCTGACGGCGCCCGTGATGGACGTCGGCGCTTACGTCCTGTCGCCGGACAAAAAGCGCGTCGTCTTTGCCGGGAACGACGTCAAAGGCTGGCGGATTACCGATCAGGGGCTGTATTCCGTCATGCTGCCCGACGGCGAGACCGAAACGCTCATTCCGCTGGGCGGACAGGACTTTGACAAGCTGCTGTTCTGGAAAGGGCAGCTTGTCATTGCCGGCAGCATCGGCGGCGAGAAGATGAATCTTGATTCGTTTAAACTGTACACATACGATGAAAAATCGCGCGGCATGACGCTGCTGCTTGACCCGGACGAAGAGCTGGGGGCCAGCGTCACCTGTGAGTCCGGCATGGGCGGGGACCCCATGCGCGTTGTGGGCGAAGACGTTTATCTGGTGACGGGCTGTGAATACCAGGGCCGACTCAGCGCCTGGAAGCCCGGCGAAACGGCGCTGCGCCGGCTGTCGCCGGAAGGGCTTTGCGTGCTGTCTTTTGAACAGGCCGGCGATCGCCTGCTGGCGATCGGGTTTTCCGGCGCCGGGCTGCAGGAAGTCTATGACATCACCGGCGGGCAGATGCGCCGCCTGACCGCCGTCAACCAGGGGACCTTCGAAGGCGTGCCCGAAGCGGAGCCGCTGTCCTTTGTCAACAGCGACGGCGTGCGTATCGACGGCTGGGTCTTAAAGCCGGCCGGCTATCAGAAAGGCGTCCGGTACCCTGCCGTTTTATCCATCCACGGTGGGCCGCGCGGCGCATACTGCGGCACTTTCAGCCACGAGATGCAGGTCCTTGCCGCACGCGGGTTTTTTGTCTTTTTCTGCAACCCGCGCGGCAGCGCAACCCGGGGAAATGAGTTCGCTCAGGTCGCCGGGCGGTGGGGCACCATTGACTACGACGACATTATGGCCTTTACCGACGAGGTGCTGCGCGCCTTCCCCGACATCGACGAAAAGCGCGTCGGCGTGACGGGCGGCAGCTACGGCGGGTTTATGACCAACTGGATCATCGGCCACACCGACCGCTTTGCCGCCGCCGCGACCTGCCGCAGCATCACTTATATGACCGGCTTTTCCGGCGTCAGCGACCTGGGAAGCTGGGTCGATATGCATGAACAGGGCGGCTTGCCGTGGGACGGCGAGGATCGGCTGCGCGCGCGGTCGCCGCTGATGTCGCTGGACAAGGCCAAAACGCCGACGCTCATCATCCATTCGTTCGAGGATCACCGCTGCACGCTGCCCGAGGCGTGCGGGCTGTACCAGGCGCTGATCGCGCACGGCGTCGAGACGCGCATGGTTCTGTTTTACGGCGAAAGCCACGGGCTGTCACGCAACGGCCAGCCCAAACACCGCGTCCGCAGGCTCGAAGAAATTGCCGGCTGGTTTGACAGCCACCTGAAATAACAGATGAGGAGGCTTTTTGGTATGAAACGGTTTCAAAAGGACTGCATCGGCGACATTGTCAGCATTGCCGACCTGACGCTGTCGCCCCGGGGCGGAAAGGCCGCCTTTGTCACCCACCGTCCCAATCTGGAAAAAGACGGTTACGACTGCTTTTTGCACATGATGGATACCGGGACGGGCGAAACGGAACAGCTGACCTTTACCGGCAGGGAAAGCGGATTCTGCTTTGCCGACGGCGGCGACGCCCTGCTTTTCCCCGGCCTGCGCGAGCAGAAGGATCGCGACCGGGTGCAGAACGGCGAAGAGCTGACCGTCTTTTACCGCCTGCCGCTGTCGGGCGGCGAAGCGCGCGAAGTTTTCCGGCTGCCGCTGGCGGTCGTCAAGGTGCGCGCCATGGCGGACGGCAGGCTGCTGCTCGTCGTCAAGCACGACCTGTCGCGCCCCGACCTGACCGGGCTGGAAGGCGACGCGCTGCAAAAAGCGCTGGCGGACATCCGCGCCGAACGCGACTATGAAGTGTGCGACGAGCGCCCCTACCGCGCCGACGGCGCGGGATACATCAACAAGACCCGCACCCGCCTGTATGTGTACGATACGGCGTCCGGCGCGCTCGAAGCCATCACCGAGCCGCACTTTGCCGTCACTGCGTTTTGCGTTTCGCAGGACGGAAAAAGCGTGTGTTACGCCGGCGAAAGCTATACGGTAGCCCAGACCTTTGACGAGGGGCTGTACGTCTACATGGCGGAAAACGGCGCGACCCACGAGCTGTGCCGCCCCGGCCTGCAGGTCGGGAACGTGGCGGAAGCCGGCGGCCGCGTGTGGTACGCCACATCGGACACCAATTTTGACACCGACATCTGGTCGGTGCCCCTGACGGGCGGCCAGCCTGCGCTCGAACTGGCTGTCGAAGAAGACCTCGGGTTCCAAAACTCGGGCGATGCCTGCCGTGGGGGCGGGACGGCCTTTGCGGGCAGCGGCGAATACCTGTATTTTGTCAAGAGCGACCGCCGCGGCGCCCATTTGTTCCGTATGGCAACGGGCGGGAAGCCCGAGCTTTTGAGCGATGAAGCGGTGTGGGTCAACCATTTTGCCGTCGAACCGGACGGGCGCGTGCTGTGCGCCGGCCTGCCCGCTTTCGGCATGATGGAAGTCTTTGCCGTCGAAAACGGCAAAAGCGCCGTTTTGACCCATATCAACGACGGCATCATGCAGAAATACGACCTGGTGCAGCCGCAGTACCTGCCTTTTACCAGCCGCGACGGCGTCGACCTGGACGGCTGGGTCATGCTGCCGCCCGAAGCGGAGCATGGAAAGGTGCCTGTCATCCTGCTCATCCACGGCGGGCCGCGCGGCCAGTACCAGGGCACGCTGTCGTTTGATTCGCAGGTCATGGCGGCGGGCGGCTATGCCGTCATTTTCTGCAACCCGCGCGGCAGCAGCAGCCGCAGCCGCGCCTTTGCCGACATCAACGGCCGTTACGGCACCATCGACTACGACGACCTGATGGATTTTGTCGACGCTGCGCTCAAGGCGTATCCGCAGCTTGACAGCGAGCGCATGGGTGTGACCGGCGCTTCTTACGGCGGGTATATGACCAACTGGATCATCGGCCACACCGACCGTTTCAAAGCGGGCGTTGCGCAGTGCTCGATCTCCAACTGGATTACCATGTATGGATGCAGCGATATTCCCTGGTTTGTGGAAAAAACGCAGGGCGGCACGCCGTGGAACAATTATGACGCGCTGTGGCGCTCGTCGCCCCTGCAATACGCCGACAGGGTCAAAACGCCGACGCTGTTTTTGCAGTACATGGCAGACTACCGCTGCCCCATGGATCAGGCCATTCAGATGTACGGCGCGCTAAAGGCGCTGGGCGTCGAAACCCGTATGGTGCTGTTCGAGGGCGACAGCCACGTCATGATCACGCTCGGCAAGCCGTCGCACCGCGTCCGCCGGCACACGGAAATGATGGATTGGTTTGACAGGCACCTGAAATAGCCTGTCCGGCCTGCCCGTCCGGGCAGGCCGTTTTTTCCCACCACGAGAAAGGAGCACTTTTTGTGAAGACATTCCGCAAGCTGACCGCTTTGCTGCTGGCGCTGCTGTGCCTGGCGCTGCCCGGCTGCAGCCGGCAGGACGAACCGGAAGATCCCACCCCCCAGGATCCGGTGACCGACCCGCAGCCCCAGCCGGATCCGCAGCCCGATCCCGACCCGCAGCCCGACGATCAGACCGAAGTGACGGTCGGCGGTCAGACAATGACCGAAACTTATACGGGCGAGGACGGGGAAGAACTCCTGCGCGTCAGCGTGACGGCGCCCAAGCCGGAGGGCAGCGAGGCCATGGATCAGATTGCCGCCTACTATGAATCCTGGATGGGCGATATCCGGTACTACTGTGAAACCACGCTGACCGATATGGCGCGTGAGTCCCGGGCATGGACCGCAGAAAGCGGCGGGGTCTTCAGCCCCTATGCGCTGGAAAGCGGTTACCAGCTGACCCGGCTGGATGACGCCGTCTTTTCAGTCATCCGCGATCAATATGAGTCTACCGGCGGCATCCACCCGTCCTATTCCATGCTGGCCGAGACCTTTGACGTCCGCAACGGCGGGCGCATGTCGGTTTTTACCCTGTTCTCATCCATGGAAGAACAGGACGTCCTCGATTTGATCCGTGAAAAGGTGCTGTCCATTGCGAAGCGCAAGCTCGACGCCCAGCCGGATCTGTATTTTGAAAATTATGAGACCCTGCTCATGGACACTTTTGATCCGCTCTGCTTTGCGCTGACCGATTCCGGCCTGACGCTTTTCTGGCAGACCTATGCCATCGGCCCCTATGTCAGCGGCGTCCAGCGCTTTGACATTCCCTATGACGAACTGTCGGGCAGCATGGACGGGCAGTGGATGCCGCTATGAGCGGGCTTGTGAAAAACGCCCTGATCACCGGCGTCGTCGAGGGCTATACATCAGAGGGCATGGGCGTGCTGCGGGCGGAAGGGATGCCGGTCTTTGTGCCTGAAGCGGCACGGGGCGACCGCTGCGCCGTGCGCATTGTCAAGGTGCTGAAAAACCGTGCGTACGGCCGGATCGAGCAGATCCTGGAACCGTCGCTGCACCGCACCGAAGCCAAATGCCCGGCTTTTCCCCGCTGCGGGGGCTGCGACTTTCAGCACCTGTTTTACGAAGAAGAGCTGTGGCTTAAGCGCAGGCGGGTCGAAGACGCGCTGCGCCGCATCGGCGGGTTTGACGCCGAAGTGCCGCCCGTCGAGGCGTCGCCGCAAATCGCGGGCTACCGCAACAAAGCGGTTTTTCCCGTCGGCAAAAAAGATGGCCGGACAGTCTTCGGCTTTTACCGCAGCCGCAGCCATGACATTGTTCCCATCGAACGCTGCCTGATCCAGGATCCGCGGGCCTGCGCGCTGGCGCGCGCCGTCTGCCGCTGGGCCGATCTGTGCGGGGTCGAACCCTATGACGAAAAGACCGGCGACGGGCTTTTGCGCAGCATTTTTGTGCGCGCTGGACAGCAGGGAAGCCAGCTGTGCCTGATCACCCGCACAGGGCGGGTTCCCGCACCCGGGACGCTGATCGGCCAGTGCCGCGGCGCCTGCCCTGATCTGCGGGGGATTCTGGTTTCGGTTAACCCCGAACGGACCAACCGGCTGATGGGCCGGACGGCGTCGGTCCTGTGGGGTGAAGAGCGTCTGCATGACCGGCTGGGGGCGTGGGATTTTACGCTGTCGCCGCTGTCGTTTTACCAGGTCAACCACCCGCAGGCCGAAGCGCTGTACCGCGAGGCCGTCGACATGGCAGGACTGGATCGCCGGCAAACGGCGCTCGATCTCTACTGCGGCATCGGCACTATTACCCTGCATTTGGCCGAACGGGCCGGGCGCGCCGTCGGCGCCGAGATTGTGCCGCAGGCCGTGGCCGATGCAGTGGAAAACGCCGCGCGGGCGGGCATGGACAACGTGCGGTTTCTGTGCGCCGACGCGGGCCAGGCGGCCGCGCAGCTGGCGCGTGAGGGCCTGCGGCCCGACGTCGTTGTCGTCGACCCGCCGCGCAAGGGACTCGACAGGCGTACCATCGACGCTATTTTGCAGATGTCGCCGGCGCGCGTCGTTTATATCGCCTGCGACTGCGCCAGCTTGGCCCGCGACGCGGCTGTTTTGCGTGATAAGGGCGGTTACAGCCTGACGCGCGTGCGCGCTTTTGACATGTTCCCGCGCACGGCAAACGTCGAGACGGTAGTACTTTTGTCCAAACTTAATTCCAAGCAGCATATCGAGGTGGAGTTGAATCTGGACGAGCTGGATTTGACAGCGGCGGAGAGCAAGGCTACCTATGAGGAAATCAAGGCGTATGTGCTGGAGCATACTGGCCTGAAAGTCAGCCACCTCTATATCGCCCAGGTCAAACAGAAGTATGGCATTATTGAGCGGGAGAACTATAATAAGCCAAAGTCTGAAAATGCCAAGCAGCCGAAATGTCCGCCAGAAAAGGAAGCGGCGATTATGGATGCACTAAAGCATTTTCACATGGTATAATAGTGGGCAAATGTAGAAGCAAATGCCGTGCACCAGTTTTCGAACCGGTGCGCGGCATTTTGGTAATAAGATCAAAATGGCAACTCTTGATAATGTTTAT
>CALWJQ010000021.1 GCA_944381055.1 uncultured Clostridia bacterium
CCGTAAGCAGCCAGCAGGCTGAGCGGCAGATTAACGGCCAGGATGGCGGCCGTATAGAGGACTGAGTTCCAAAAAGCATGGAAAAAGCGGTTATTTTGGAGCAGCAGAATATATTGTGTCAGGCCCCAATTGCCCTCGCTTTGCACAGATTCGAGTGCCATCAGCAGAAAGGGAATCACACAGACAAGGGCAATGACTGCTGAAACAGTTCGTTTCCTCATACGCCGGTCCTCCCTTTTTCCGTTCGTCGCTGAACATACAGATAGACTGAAACGATGAGAGCAATAAACAGGCTGACGATAAAGGACGCGGTGCACAGGCGGTTGTAGTTGAGCCTGGCAAAGTTGTTGCTCATAAAGGTTTGCAGCATGTACAGGCTCTCAGGAGGCATACTGCCGTACAGTCCGTAAACCTCGCGGAAAATCTGAAAGCAGTTGACAGTCGACAAAATAACAACGAAAAACAGGACAGGCGCTGTCAGCGGCACGACGATTCGAAAAGCGTAGCGCACCGTTGAACTGCAGTCAAGTGCAAAGGCTTCTTCAAGCTCTTTAGGGATGCTCTCAATGGCTCCGGCCAGAATGACTGCCATATACCCCAGGTTCTTCACAACAAAAATGAAAATCATCACCCAGCGGGCAAAAGGCTCCTGAAAGTAATTGTGCGCAGTCCCACCCAGGGCAGAGACCAGCCAGCCGACTGCGCCGCCGGGACCGAAGATAGCGCTCCAGCCCAGCAGGGCGGACGCCACCGGCATAATCATGGGCAGAAGCATGGTCTGACGCACAAGCGAGCTTTTGCGAAAGAACAGGGCCACCAGAAGTGCGCTGACCGTGAGCAGAGGTACGCCTATCACGATAAAAATTCCTGTATTGCGCAGCGCCAGCCGGTAGGCCTCATTGGTTGTCAGCTCGATGAAGTTGCCCAGTCCGGCGAATTCAGGCGTTGCGATGCCGGTGTAAAAAATATACCGAAAGCTCGCGACAAAGGGGGCAATGAAAAAAATCCCCAGCCCCAAAAGTCCTGGAAGAATATAGAGAAAGCCTCTTTTCTGTTTCAGCACAGTTGGAATTCCCCCTTTGATGATTCTCCATCAGGCCGCCCAAACAGCTCTCGATACTGTGGGCAGATAGTCAGTAAGAAATGTCTTCGGCTTTACGACTCATCCATAATCAGGCGGAGCTCTCGCTCGCAGGTCGCCAATGCTTCGTCAAGCGTTTCGGCGCCATAGACATATCCCCGGGCTAAACGTCCCATTGGACCCAGTAACTCTTCCATACCATACAAAGTATCTACGGACGCATAAACATTTTGCATTTCCTGGACAAACTGTTGTGCACGGGGCAGGTCGGCTTCGCTGTATCCCTGGATAGCTTCTTCCAGGCGGGTATTCCGAATCGCTTCATTAAGAGGACGACTCAGCATGGTGTACAAATTTTGTACCTGGTCACTGAGCATGAAGCTGAGAAAATCCCATGCTTCATCCTGCTTTTCAGACCGCGCAGAGATGGAGTATAAGTCGGTGGGTATTGCCATTCGATTAGGATGCAACTCGCCGCAGAACATGGGAACAATTTGGATTCGAAGCCGGTTGGCGGTATCATAATGCACATACCGAAGTGCCAGATCGACGTCGTATTGTCGGAATGTGTTACCTTTAAGGTTTATTAAAGCATTGGCAGGCGCAACATCAAATCCAAACTGGGTAAAGTGGGGGGATTCTTGGGTGTTCTTCCACTGATTTAAAAGGTCAATAAACCAATCCTGACGAAGATCAAAAGTGCCGGCTTCACGGTCGAAAAGGTCAGGCATGTTGCTGACGAGTATACGCTCTACAAAACCGGATTCCGCGTAATCATCAAACAGGACATAATCTGTCCCCTCGAGCAGATCAACCAGTGAAAACAGGTCGCTCCATGTAACATTTTGCCAATCCATTTCAATACCAAGCTGTTCACACAGGTCCAGATTGACCTCTGCATAATAATAGCTGGAACCAACCGGAAGCCCTCTGACGGCACCGTTAATTGAAATACCATCTAAAGCAACTTTATCCAGCTCATCGTAGAGCGGAGAGCTTTTGAGCATGTCTGTTAAATCGGTAAATAAATCACTGTGGAGATAAGGATATGGGTCATAACGACCATCGTTATTGTCAAAGCCGGTAACAACGATATCACCGACAGTTCCTGCGAGAATTTCGAGATTTAAACGGTCAAAATATTTATCACTATATGAGTTAACCCTATATTCATATATGCTGTTATAGGCATAATCATAGAGAATATGCTGGTCAGGATTGTCCATCTCGTACAGATGAATGGCCTGTACCATGAATTCGTCATAATATGGGGCAGTGATAGTCAGCGTGTAGGGGATATTATGCTGTGCATCCGGCTCAAGCGTATAGCTGTATAGTGAGCACCCGCCAAGCCGCTCCATCACAGTAGTGTAGAGGCCGCCGTCAGGAAAAGCATACATATGATGCCATTGAGAGCCAAGCTCGGCTCTGACATAAGCCATTTCCATCGCGGTACCCAACAAATCACCGCTCTGGCTGTCAAATACATGAGTTCGTTCAGTAGTGGATGCATAAACTCGATGGCCTTCACGGTCGACAGTAACATGTCGGTAAATCATGTTGGACGTAGAGTCTCCCCAGGCTTTGTAAAGCATATCATCCGAAGCAATATCAAAGCAAAAGATCGCTTGCGATTCGTCACCCCACTGTGCATAAAAAAGGGAGCCTTCGCCGTCTGTATCGAAATCGACTACATAGTCATATTCAGTGTGCAGCGTACCATCGCGAGTGAAGATTTGCAGAGTATAGTCAAGGTTGATGGAAGCTCCGGCGCGGCTGAGGAGGTAGATGTAGTCGCTGTCGACCATGAGCTTTTCAATGGTGAGGTTGTCAAGGTCGATTTCAGTCCCTGCAGGGCCGCCGACCCACTCGGGCAGGGGAAGGAGTACGTCCTGACCGGCGTCGTCCTTGCTGATGATAAGCATGCCCTGTTCAGGGTCGTAGGCCGCAAGGTACAGGCGGTCGTCTTCATCAAAGGCAAAGGCATAGTTATCTGCGCCGTAGGTCGAAAGCCATTCCTGCGGGACATCACAGATGACATCCTGCGTGACGATGTCCAGCATTTGGCCATTGTTGTAGACGGCGCCGCCGCCGCTGTAACGGTAAATGCTGTACAAATAAGGCCATGTGTCACTGGTGGCCAGCTGTTCTTCGACATATATCATCGGGGGCTCGCTGACAGTCGTCGGCTGTGACGCATCATCCGGGGCTTGACCGGCCTGGTTGTCAGGCGTGTTTTCAGCAGTAACAGGCTCTTCGGGCGTACCAGAGTCCCGCGTCAGGATAAAAACGCCTGCGGCGATGACCAGAACCAGCACTGCGCACAATGCAATAATGCGCATCTTCGGATTCAGCTTCATAGGAGCTCCCCCTTTTATTTGTTTGTACTAATTGTACAAGAAATGGCATCTTGAGTCAAGACAATATCGTACAAAAAAACAAGCTGAGACAAGGAAGAGGAGCGGCGCAGCACACTGCGCTATTTCAACCGGGATGCTTACTCATTTAGCTTTCGGGATAGCTGACTCTCACATTGGGTTAATCGGTGTATTATTTTTATAACTTGATATAAAATATATAATATTGATAAGTAAAGACTGCAGAAAACTTTATACGTTCTTAATGCCTGCTGTGAATTATTTACACAGGTTTAATGAAGCTTAGGCTATGATATAGACACCATTAAACTGAGCAAAGAGGACGGAGTATTGCCATGCGATTGGGTAAAGTACACTTGTCATCTTCACAAATTATCATACTGGGCTTCTTCCTTGTCATCATGGCCGGCGCGCTTCTGCTGATGCTGCCCATTTCAACGGTGCAGCCGGGGGGCGCGACTTTTATGGAGGCGTTGTTTACATCGACTTCAGCGACGTGCGTGACGGGGCTTGTCGTGCAGGATACCGCTACTTACTGGACGCCGTTCGGGCAGTTTGTCATCATGCTGCTGATACAAATCGGCGGTATGGGCGTTGTCACGGTCGTAGCGCTGATTACGATGGTGTCCGGACGCAAAATCGGCCTGATGCAGAGAAGCACCATGCAGGACGCCATTTCAGCCCCGCAGGTCGGCGGCATCGTGCGGATGACCGGGTTTATCGTCAAGGTCACGCTGTGTATCGAACTGATCGGCGCCGCGCTGATGGCAACGGTGTTCTGTCCGGAGTTTGGCCTGCTGAAAGGGCTGTGGTACGGCCTTTTTCATTCGGTTTCCGCATTCTGCAACGCGGGATTTGATTTGATGGGTGTCAAGGCGCAGTATTCGTCCCTGACGTCTTACGTGGCTCAGCCGATTATCAACTTTGTCATCATGAGCCTGATCGTGATCGGCGGCATCGGCTTTTTTACGTGGAACGACATCAAAACACACGGCTGGCGCCTGCGCAGATACCGGGCGCAGAGCAAGGTGATTCTGGCCATGACCAGCGCCCTGATTTTGCTGCCTGCCATTTACTTTTTCTTTTTCGAGTTTGAAAACGCGCCGCTGGCCGAACGGATCTGGAGCTCGTTTTTCCAGTCGGTCACGCCGAGAACGGCGGGGTTTAATACCGTCGACCTGACGGCGATGAGCGAAACCGGCCAGCTGCTGACCGTCATCCTGATGCTGATCGGCGGGTCGCCCAGTTCGACGGCGGGCGGCATGAAGACGACGACGGTCGGCGTGCTGCTGTTGGCGGCGTACTCGGTTTTCCGCCAGAAAGACTATACGCATACCTTTGGCCGGCGAATTTCAGACAGCGCCATCCGCAACGCGGCCACGATTTTCCTGATGTATATCGCCCTGTTCCTGCTTGGGGGCATGATTATCAGCCGCGTGGACGACATTCCTATCCTGACGGCGCTGTACGAGACCAGTTCTGCCATCGGCACGGTCGGGCTGACGCTGGGCGTCACACCGACGCTGGGACTGGTGTCGCGCATCATCCTGGTTCTGCTGATGTACTTTGGGCGGGTCGGCGGCCTGACGCTGATGTTTGCAGCCTTTACGCGTTCGCCCAACCGGGGCAATTATCCGGAAGAAAAGATCACCGTGGGTTAAAGGAGGATATAACGATTATGAAATCGATTCTTTTGATTGGGCTGGGGCGCTTCGGGCGCCATGTTGCCCTGAAGCTGGACGAGCTGCATCAGGATGTGATGGCGGTCGACAAGCTGGAAAGCCGGGTTGCGGCGGTGCTGCCTCATGTGACAAACGCCCAGATCGGCGACGCCACGGATGAAGAATTTGTGCGTTCGCTCGGCGTCCGCAACTTTGACGTCTGTATCGTCGCCATCGGCGACAACTTTCAGAGTTCGCTCGAGACGACGGCGCTTTTGAAAGATCTTGGGGCAAAATTTGTGGTCGCGCGAGCCACACGCGACGTGCACGCGAAATTTCTGCTGCGCAACGGCGCGGACGAAATCGTGTACCCGGAAAAGCAGCTGGCGACGTGGACGGCCATTCGTTACAGCTCGGATCACATTTTTGACTACATAGAGCTGGACGGCGACTATGCGATTTTTGAAATCGCCGTCCCGGCTTCGTGGGCCGGTAAAACCGTCGGCCAGCTGGACGTGCGCAAAAAATATAATATCAACATCATGGCGCTGCGCCAGAACGGCGTGCTCAGCATGGACATCACTTCCCATACGGTGATGCCGCGCAACGCCACGCTGCTGGTGCTTGGAAGCATGAAGAGCATCCAGAAGTGCTTCCGCATCTGACGGCGCTGCGCGCGGGATCGGCACTACCCAATCTTCCCTGTTTGTGGCATAATAGGGGAAGAGGATGTGAAGCACATGCCAAAGGAAAAACGGGGGCCTGCCGCTGCGCCGCAGCCTGCGGACGGCAAGAGAGGGCATCTGAAAATATTTTTCGGTTATGCGCCCGGCGTGGGTAAGACCCGCGCCATGCTTTGGGCCGCGCACGCCGCAAAAGAGCGGGGAACCGACGTGGTCGTCGGGTGCGTGCGTCCCAACGATCAGCCTCAGGTCATGGAATGGCTGGGCGAGCTTGAGCGGCTGCCGCCGTCCGCGCGGGAGTTCAATGTTGACGCAGCCATTGCGCGCCGCCCGCAGCTCATTTTGCTCGACGATCTGGCTCATGTCAACGCGCCCGGCTGCCGCCATGCCAGGCGGTACCAGGATGTGGAAGAACTGCTCAAGGCGGGCATTGACGTCTATACGACGGTCAATGTGCAGAATATTGAAAGCCTGACCGACGTGGTAGCGTCGATCACCGGCGTCACCGCACGCGAACGCATTCCGGATTCGGTCTTTGACAGCGCCGATCAGGTCGAGCTGATCGACACGGAGCCGCAAGACCTGGTCGGACAGGCGCACATGAAAGAGGCGCGCGGAAAAGCCGGAGCCTCTCTGACGCTGGAAAAGCTGACCGCGCTGCGAGAGATTGCGCTGCGCCGCTGCGCAGATCGCGTCAATCTGCTGACCGAGAGCACACGTCCGAAAGCGCGCAGTGCATACAGGACAGACGAACACATCTTGGTCTGCCTGTCTTCGTCGCCGTCTAACGCAAAGATTATCCGGACGGCTGCGCGCATGGCCAGCGCTTTCCGCGGGACCTTTACGGCGCTGTATGTCGAAACCCCTGATCTGACGGCCATGAACGAAAGCGACAAGGCGCGCCTGCGCGCCAATATCCGTCTGGCACAGCAGCTGGGGGCGGCTATTGAAACCGTTTACGGCGACGACATCCCGGTGCAGATCGCCGACTTTGCCCGTATGGCGGGGGTATCCAAAATCGTTTTGGGCAGGAGTACGGCGGCCAGGCGGCATTTTTTCAGCAAACCGACGCTGGTAGAGAGGCTGATCGCCGCCGCCCCCGGTTTGGACGTCTATGTGATTCCCGATTCGGCCGCAGCGGTCGAACGTTACCACGCAGCCAAGCTCAAAAGGAAACACCCGGTTTTTTCTGTTGCTGACACGCTGAAGAGCGCAGGGATTCTAGCTGCCGCCAGCCTGATCGGCTTTTTATTTGAAAAGTGCGGGTTCACCGAAGTCAATATCATCACCGTATATATCTTAGGGGTTCTCATCACTTCGGTCGTCGTTAAAAATCAGATTTACAGCCTGATTTCTTCGGCGGTCAGCGTGCTCGCGTTCAATTATCTGTTTACAGAGCCGCACTACTCGCTGCTTGCCTATGAAAGCGGCTACCCCGTCACCTTTGTCATCACATTTGCCGCCGCAATGATCACGGGGACGCTGGCGGCCCGCCTGAAAAGCAATGCCAAACAGTCGGCCCGTTCGGCGTTCCGAACAAAAATCCTGTTTGACGCCAATCAGCGGCTGCAACAGGCCGGGGATCGCAAACAGATCGACGAAATCACGGCCAGCCAGCTGGTCAAGCTGCTGGGAAAACCGGTTGTCATTTACCCGGCGGAAGACGGAAGGCTCGGCGATCCCTATATCCTGTCCGTGCCGGAAAAGCGCGCGCCGTTTGCCATTGCGTCGGGCAGCGAACGCATGGTCGCCGAGTGGGTGCTCAAAAACAACAAGCACGCCGGCGCGACGACGGATACCCATTCCGACGCGCTGTGCCTGTACCTGTCGATCCGGATTAACAGCAACGTATACGGGGTGGTCGGCATCGCCGTAGACGGCGAACCGCTCGACGCATTTGAAAACAGCGTGATGCTTGCCATTCTGGGGGAAAGCGCCCTGGCCATGGAAAATCAGAAAAATGCCCGCGAAAAAGAAGAGGCCGCCATTCTGGCTAAAAATGAACAGCTGCGCGCCAACCTGCTGCGCGCCATTTCACACGATTTGCGCACGCCGCTGACTTCGATTTCGGGCAACGCCAGCAACCTGCTTTCAAACGGGGAACGCTTCGACGCCGCGACAAAGCGCCGGCTGTACGCCGACATTTACGACGATTCCATGTGGCTCATCAATTTGGTCGAAAACCTGCTGTCCGTGACACGTCTGGAAGAAGGGCGCATGAACCTGCGCCTGTCCGCCGAGCTGCTGGAAGACGTCGTTGCCGAGGCGCTGCGTCATGTCAACCGCAAAAGTACCGAACATGAGCTCACCGTGACCCACCGGGACGAACTGCTGCTGGTCCGCGTCGACGCACGGCTCATTGTGCAGGTCATTATCAACATCGTGGACAACGCCGTCAAATACACGCCCAAAGGATCGCATATATCCATCGTAACCAGGCAAAAGGGCGGGTGGGCCGTTGTGACCATTGCAGACGACGGGCCGGGAATCCCGGACGATAAAAAACCGCATATTTTTGATATGTTTTACACCGGTTCTGACAGAGTCGCGGACAGCCGTCGCAGCCTGGGGCTGGGCCTGGCGCTGTGCAAATCGATTGTCACCGCTCACGGCGGTGAAATCACGGTGTCTGACAACGCGCCCCACGGCGCGGTATTTACCTTTACTTTACCGGCTCAGGAGGCGCTGCTGCATGAATAAGCCGCTGATACTGGTCGTCGAAGACGACCCTTCGGTCAAAAACCTGATCACCACAACGCTCAAAGCACATGACTACCGTTTCCTGTCCGCGTCCAATGGACAGGGCGCCATTCTGGAAGCGTCTTCACACAATCCGGAAATCATCCTTTTGGATCTGGGCCTGCCCGACATGGACGGGGTAGATGTCATTCGGCGTATCCGGACGTGGTCCAATGTGCCCATCATCGTCATCAGCGCGCGCAGCGAGGACACCGATAAAATTGACGCGCTGGACGCCGGGGCCGACGACTACCTGACCAAACCGTTTTCGGTCGAAGAGCTGCTGGCGCGTCTGCGCGTAACGCAGCGGCGGCTGGCAATGATGCAGAGCGAACCGTCGTCCGGGTCGGTCTTCCGCAACGGGAGCCTGACCATTGACTATGCGGCAGGCTGTGTGTATCTGGACGGCCGCGAACTGCATCTGACGCCGATTGAGTACAAGCTGCTCTGCCTTTTGGCGAGGAATGTGGGGAAGGTGCTCACTCACACATATATTACCCAACACATCTGGGGGAGCAGCTGGGAAAACGATGTTGCGTCGCTGCGTGTTTTTATGGCGACGCTGCGCAAAAAACTGGAAAGCGCGCCAGGCGCGCCGCAGTTCATCCAGACGCACATCGGCGTTGGGTATCGAATGCTCAAAGTGGAATAATAAAGCACGGCGCGGGCCGCGGGAAAGACAGAACCTTTCCCGCGGCCTTTCTGCGTCCTCGCAAAAAGAAAATTTGAAAAATTAAAACGCATCATCAGAAATTGGTGAGCATTCCATAAAGACGCCTGTGCTTTTTATGAATACAGGCCGGAAATTCATATAGCAGCAACCGGCCCGCGGTTAAAATTTTCTTGCAAATTTTAATGATATACAGTATAATTAGTAATAAAACAGAGAAAGTTGCTTTTACTGAAATCGCTGCCGGACAGACGCGGAAAGAGGGGTTCCCTATCGTTCACGATGAAGTACATCGCAAAAAGGACGCGCGGCTGGCAGGGCGCAGGAAGTGGGCCAAAGCGGCCGGCGATCATGCGGTGCTCAGCGCCATGGGGAGCAAAAGCGCGGGGAAGTATTTGCAGGACGTGGACAACGAAACGTCGGAAAGCCTCCGCTTTAAGCCGGCTTCTGGTGAAGACAGCAGGGTAGGCAGCGTCAAGCCCTCGTGCTGTGCGCGCCGTGACGAGCAGCCCAGGCTGGCCGGACAAATCCAGCTGGCGACCGGCAAAGCCGAAATCGGGTACGACGAAAAGACCCGGGACATGGTGTTCAGCTTTGTCCGGCATGAAAACGATTCCGAAGGGCGTGAAGTGCAGGAAAACAAGGCGCGCGTCCGCACGCTGCACGACAAAGACCGTTTCCGCAGCAACGACGAAGATTTTGCAACCGGAGCGATGGAAATGCGGTGTGAGGCGGCGCGCAGCGCCAAAACGGTGATGCGCCGGTTTGACAGCATGTCATCGCGCGAAGGCGGGGACACCACGATGGATCGGGTTCTGCCGTTTCAGCGTGTCGACAAAGAGCGGGAAAAGATCCGGCGGCTGCGCGAGATGGAGCATGAGTCGGTGGACGACCGCAGCGGGATTCACAGCGCGGCCTCAGCTGTTTCGGCGTTTGCCGGCAAGAAGCGGCAGAAGCAGGCGGAGTTCCGCAGACAGTTTGTCAGCGCGGTGGCCGAGGCCAAGAAAAATACCAAAACCGACGATTACCAGCTGTACATCAGAAAAAAGTGGGAAGCCATGGTCGAACAGGGCCTGGCAGAAGAGCCGGGCGGGCTGCCGGAACGGGAGCCGCCGGACGCGCCGGAAGAAACCGGCGGAATCAGGCACGAGTGACGATAATTTTAAGGAAAACCAGGAAAATCATACGCAAGACTTCAAATACGAGAAAGGAGTTGAAAAGATTCCTGACGCAGCGGCGCGCTTGTTCCGTGCTTTGGGGATCGAAAAAGTATGGCGGAATATTTGTCTCCCGGTGTTTATGTAGAGGAATTTGACAGCGGACCTGCCCCAATGCAGGGCGTCGGCACGAGTACGGCGGGATTTGTCGGACTGGCTGAAAAGGGACCGGTCTCGGGCGCGCCCGTATTTGTGTCGAGCGCTTCTGATTTCACCCGTAAGTTCGGCGGGTACCTGCAGCGCAGCGAGTTCGGCGAGTACCGTTACCTGGCCCACGCGGTCAGCCACTTTTTTGCCAACGGCGGCGCCCGCGCGTTTGTCATGCGCGTCGTCCCGCCCGACGCCGCCACGGCCGGCGTCAGCTGCGGCAGCCTTTCGCTGAACGCGAAAAACCCCGGCGCATGGGGCAACAAGATCGTCGTCGCGTTCAGCCCCGCGAGCAAAGCGAAAACCCAGATTTTGTCGGACGAAGGCGAGGGCAAATACACCCTGAAAAATGCGGCGGATTTCAACGTCGGCGACGTCGTCGTTCTGGAAGACGGGAACAGCCGGGAATACGGGCGTATTTCTGCGGCTGAAGGCAGCAATATCACCCTGGAAAAGCCCTTTGAAAGCAGCCAGGTCGTCGATCAGGCGCTGCTGCCCAAAGTCACCGTGCGCACCTGCGAAATGGCCGTCGAGGTTCACTGCGGGGAAACGGTCGAAAACTATGACAATGTGTCGTTCAACATCACAACGCCCAACTTTATCGAAAAGCTGATGGCAAAGTCCGAACTGGTCGACGTCACGGCCGTCAACAACGACGAAGCCGTCGCGCCCATGGACTTGATCCGCGTCGCCGCAGGCTGTGACAAAGAAACCGTCAAGCTGCAGCTGAGCGGCGGCAAAAACGGCACCGCGGCGTCTTTGACGGACGGCGATTTCATCGGCGAGGACAAGGGGCCGGGTTCGCGCACCGGTATCCAGGCCTTTTTGGACAACAGCGACGTTTCGCTGATGGCGGTGCCCGGCATCACTTCGCCCAACGTCCAGCTGTCGCTGGTCGCCCACTGTGAAAACCTGGGCAGCCGCTTTGCCGTGCTCGATATGCCCAAGGACGCAAAGAGTGTCAGCGAGCTGATGAACCACCGCAACATCGTCGACAGCGACTACTGCGCCATGTACCACCCGTGGCTCGAGGTGTACGATCCGCTGGACAAGCGCAACACCTTTATCCCGCCCTCGGGTTCGGTGCTGGGCATCTACGCCCGCAGCGACAACACGCGCGGCGTGCATAAGGCGCCGGCCAACGAGACGGTCGCCAACTGCACCGGGCTTTCGGTTACTTACAACAACGCCGAGCAGGACATGCTCAACCCCAACGGCGTCAATCTGATCCGCCGGTTCCCCGGCCAGGGCATCCGCGTCTGGGGCGCCCGTACGGCCAGCTCGAAACCCCTGTGGAAGTATGTCAACGTCCGCCGTTTGTTCATCTTCCTGGAAGAGTCCATCAAGGCCAACACCAACTGGGTTGTCTTTGAGCCCAACGACGAGCTGCTGTGGATCCGCGTCCGCCGCACGATCGAGGTCTTCCTTGAGGGCGTGTGGAAGAGCGGCGCTTTGGCCGGCAGCACGGCGGCCGACGCGTTCTTTGTCAATATCGGCAGCGCGACCATGACCCAGGACGACATCGACAACGGCCGCCTTATCTGCGTGATCGGCGTTGCGCCGGTCAAGCCGGCTGAGTTCGTCATCTTCCGCCTGACCCAGAAGACGGGCGAGTAAGACAGCAACCACATTCATTTAAAAAGGAGTGAGACATCACAGTGCTTCCTTATAGAAATTTCAGGTTCCGCCTCGAAATCGACGGGCTGGACGCCGGCAGCTTCAGTGAAGTCAGCGGCTTTGACGCCACCATGGACGTCGTCGAATACCGCGCGGGCGATGACCCGGCCATTACGCCGACCAAACTGCCCGGCCTTATCAAATACGGCAACATCACCCTGAAATGGGGCGCTTCTGACACGATGGTGCTATACGACTGGCTGATTGACATCACCGAAGGCACCATTGAGAAAAAGACTGTCACACTGACCGCCCTGGATGAAGAGGGCTCGCCTGCCGCGTCATGGCGCTGCATCAACGCCTGGCCGGTCAAGTACACGGCTCCGGACTTCAACGGCACCTCGTCTGAAATCGCCGTCGAGACCATTGAGCTGGCGCACGAAGGGCTGACCCGGACCGACTGATAACGAAAAATGTCCGCTGCGCCCCTGCCCCTGCGGGTGGGGGTGCGGCGGACATGCGATGTTATGGGCTTGTGAAAGATTCCGACAGAAAAATGGGAGGATAGCCTTATGGCATACCAGACAGAATATCCGTTTACGCTTCCGCGCGGGTACCTGGACGAAAACGGGACGCTGCACCGCGAAGGAACCATGCGCTTTGCGACGGCGGCAGACGAGATCCTGCCGCTCAAGGATCCGCGCGTACAGCAGAACCCGGCGTATCTGAGCATTGTCCTGATGACCCGCGTCATCACGCGGCTGGGAACGCTGCCGGCGATTGACAATAAGACCATCGAAAAGCTGCCGTCGTCGGATATGGCGTACCTGCAAAACCTGTACCAGCAGATCAACGCCGTCGAGCCGGTGAAAATCGAAGTGACCTGCCCGTCGTGCGGGGAAAAATTCAAGGTCGAGGTCCCGCCGCTGGGGGAGTAGTCAAACGCTATCCCCTTGACCGCATTTATGAGGAGATAGCCTTTTTAGGGTATTATCTGCACTGGGGATATGAAGAAATCATGTCGATGGAGCACCGTGAACGGCTGCGGTTTTGCCGTGAGGTTTCACAGATCAACAGCCGTATGAATCAGGAAACACAGGGCAAGAACATTTTCGATGTTTTTTAAAGGGGTGAATCCCGCGGATGAAGCTGCCTTTTTTTGTGTCGCGCAGTGGGCATTACGACCCGATTGTCGGGGTGCGGTTTATTGTCATGTTCAATATTGCGACACTGGGCTTTCAAAGCGTGTCGGGCATCGGCACCCAGCGGTCGGTCAAGTATGTCAGCGAGGGCGGGCGCAATGATTACCCGATTTTGCTGCCGCAGCCGCAGAGCGAGCCGCACCGCCTGACCTTTAAGCGCGGGTACCAGATGCGCAAGCTCAGCCTGACGGGGCTGCTGGCCGGGTATACCGGCTCGCAGGCGATCGAAGCGAAAAAAGCGCTCGGGACCATTCTGGTGCTGGACGAGGAACAGGACATCAAGGCCATTTATTCATTTGTTTCACAGGGCGTTTTGGAATGGGAGCTCAGCGATCTGAACGCCATGCGTTCCGAGCCGCTGATTGAAACCTTTACCATCACGCACAACGGACTGAAAAATATTCCGGTGCCGTCGCTGTTTTAGCGCGGCGCTTCGCCCGGAAGGAGTGGCTGCATGGGCATTGCAGAGTTCAGGACCACTGTCGGCAGCATCGGATCTGGCATTGCCGGGTTTCGCCTGCCGGGGGACAACATGGGCTTTTGCAGGTCGGTCTTTGATAAGAATACGAGCGTCGCGCCGCTGCGGCTGGAGTCGATGACCTATCTGCTGCCTGGCCGCGGCAACGAAGCAGAACCGGCCGGCACAGGGCACCCGCCGCTGGTCGTCAATCTGCTCATGCAGCTGAGAGCCTTTTACAACGAAAACAACACGTTTCTGCGTTCACACGCCGCGCTTGAAATGCAGCTGACATCACAGCTGAAGCAGGTGCTGGCGCGCTCCGGCGGGGAAGTGCGTTCGCAGGCGCGTGAAATTGAGCGCGCGATCCGCGGCAGCCTCGTACAGGACGGCGAGCTTCGCCGGGCGCTGGATCGCCTTGAACGGGAAGTAAAAAAAAACGAAAATAATCTGATCGCCCGTCACGGACCGGAAGCCGCCGGCTTGACCGGCATCCGTCCGGGCACAGGCTTTGGCGCGGTTCGGAGCGAGCGCAATCGGTTTGCCGTTCAGCCGTACCGTCGGGCGGAACGGCAGGCCGGGGCTTTGGTGCGGCGCGAAAGCGCGGCAGACGGTTTGCTGTACCGGGCGCTGGCCGAGGCGGAACAGGAAGAAAAGCCGCAGGCACGTTTGCCGGCAGGCAAAGGGAAAACGCCAGCCCCAAAAGAGAGCGCTGCAACGGGAAAAAGGCGCAAAAAGGAGACAGCAGCCGAGCCGGTTCGGCCGGATCGGGACACGGACAGAAAAAAGGTTCGGGCACGCCGGTCGGAAGCAGCGGACGCCGCATCGGCAAAAGCAGAGGGGCAGGCAGTCCCAGCCGTCGGGCAAAAGGCGGGTGAAAGGCCGGAGCAGGCGATCCGGCACAGCGCCGGCGAGGGCCGCGCTGTGGCAGTGCTTTCAGAACGCACCCCGCGGCAGGGCGGGACGGCTCAAATGCCCCGGCATGAGGCGCAGGATGCCGTTGAGTGGTCGGGGCAAGGCGTCCCCGTCCGGTACGGGCGCAGGGTGCGGACGGCTTTGCTGCCGTTTGACGGGCAGCCCGGCAGCGCTGAACAGCTTGCGCGTTCATCGATGCTCGGCACGGAACGCTGGATGTACCAGAACCGGCAGGCTCTTCGGATGACAGGGCAAAGTGCAGTCTTGCTGCGCGGGACAGCGCAGGCTGGCGGCGTACGGACAGAAAGCCCGGCGGGAGATCGCTGGATCTATTTGTCCAGAGCACCCGCAAACGAGCCGCGGGATGTTGCACAGCAGACGGCGCAGAGGCGCATTTTGCACACGCCGATTATGCGGGACGCCGCACAGACGGATGGGCCGGCCGGCGGTATGCGGGATGCGGCAGCTGACCGGCGGGCAGAACCGGCAGTCAGTTTGTTATCTGCCCGGCCGGAAAGTACGCGGAATCCGGAAAGCCGCCTGTCAGTACGGACGGCTTACAGGGATCTGTTCCGCAGATTGCCGCAGACGCAGCCTGTACCGAAGCCGGTGTCTGCGCTGCCTGGCGCGAGCGGTACAGAGCATGAGGAACAGACTGCTGCGCCCCGCATTGTGCGTGAAACAGCGGGGGTGCTGTTTCGTCCGTACACAGCGGCGCAGGTCATGCGGCTGCCGGCGTCCGGCAGATCGCCGATGCCTGGCAGGGATGGGGTGCGGACACCGTGGCAAAATCGTCCGGACGCCCCATTGATTTTTCGGTATATCGGGGAAAAAAGTGCCGCTTTTTCCGGCGGTTTCCCCCATACAATATACAGCCGGCAGAGAAGCGGGCCCGGCGTCGGTGCGTACATGGCGGCGCAGCCGTCCTGGAGCTTGAGCTTTCCAGGGAACAGGACGGAAAGTCCGGTCAATTTGGCTTTTTACAGGAGCAGTAAAGCAAAAAGTCTTTACAGTGATTTTGGGACAGGACGTGCCGTCCCCGCACTTGGCTCTGTTGACTCCGGGACGGACGTTCTGACGTCCGAAGGAACCGGCGCAGTCCGGGCGCGGCGCGTGAAACCCCAAGTGCTGACGCAGGGGACGGCTTTTTTTGCCGGGTTGACAGATCCTCCGGCCTCATTGATAAAGTCTGCCCTGCCGGCAGAGTCCATCCCGTCGACGAGGCTCGTCCCGCTGACAGCAGTTTACTGGGCGGACGGCGAACCCCGATCGGGCGTGGCCGGGGCAGGATGGCCGGCGGCGTATCTTCCAAACCCGGGCGCGGCTGCGTCGCCGCTGCTCCAGCGGACAGAGATGCAGGCAGCGCGGCAGGCTGTGAATCCGATGATTCGTCCGGTGTGGAAAGCCACCGTGCAGCGGCCTGGTTCGACGGCATTGCCGCCTGCGGCCCATGCGCCGGTTTCGGGATGGCCGCGGCAGCTTGCGCTGCGGATGGCGGAACGGAGTACGTTGGGTTCGGATGTGCAGCGCGGGAAAAGGACGGATGTGCCGCAGGCCGTTTTGCCTTTGCTGCTCTTTGCGGAGCCGTTTTTTACGGCGGCTGCGCAGGGCGCAGAATTTCCGGGGCGGCTGAATCCGCATCGTCCGTCGCATCATCCGGGCGCTGCCCGGGGAATCGTGGGCCGGGCGGTCTTCCGTTCGCCGCTGCGCATAGCGCAGGAAGCGCCTGCTGCGCGGGCGGTAAGATCTGACGGCGCAGCGCATCATCCGGGCGCCGCCCGGGGAATCGTGGGCCAGACGGCCTTTCGTTCGCCGCTGCGCATAGCGCAGGAAGCGCTTGCTGCGCGGGCGGTAAGATCTGACGGCACGGCGCCGGGTGAGGCCGTCGTTCAGACGGAAACACCGCCGGGGCTGACACATTTCGCGCAGGAGCCGGAACCGGTCCGCGCGCTTCGCCCGCAAGAGGAAAACACGGCCGCGCCGCAGGCCGGATTGCCCGGCATGGTTTTCCGTAAACCGGCGTCCCGCCAGGATGTGTATCCAAGGGCGTCTGCGCAGCGGGAAGCGGACGGCGAGGATGTCCTGCGGCAGCAGGCTGTTGGCGCTGCGGCGCTCAACGCGGCGTTTTCGTATCCGCAGGCGGCCGCAGATTCGTCGGCCGTGGCCGCGTCCGGGCAGCCGGTCGTATTGGACGATGGACAGGAAACGCAGATTATCGGCAGGCTTATGGATGAAATCAATTATAACCGGCTGACCGAAGAGCTTCTGGTCAGGGTGGAACGGCGGCTGCGCGCCGAGCGCAGAAAATTCGGGTTGTAGGAGGGTACCGCATGAGCCTTTTAGGCGGAAGACTCGGAACCGTTGACAAGGCGGCTTTTCTGATTGGGAAAAAGCAGGGCTCCGACGGCAAGTGGGAGTTTGAAAAGCCCGTCAGCGTCATGCTGAACCCTGCCAGCATCAAAGTGACGACCACAACGCCGGTCAAGCGAGACGAAGGCGTTGCCAATGAAAAGACCAGCGACAGCGCGAACACGGACGGGAAGATCACGCCCAAAGGCATTACAGAGCAGCAGATTGAAATGGTGCTGATTTTCAATATCGTAGAAGAATACAACGCCAAAACCGAGGGCGCGGAATTCAAAGCGCTGGCGACGGCGGCCAAAAGCGTGATCGGCAGCCTGATAAACGGCGGCAGCTTCGGCGATGCGGCGGAAGACGCGCTGAGCGATTTGATTAAAAAGACGGATTTTACCGGCCTGAGCCTGTTTAACAAAAACCTTTGCTGTTATGAACCGCTGATGACGGCGGCGCACAAACAGCGGCCGGTCGTCTTTTTCTGGGGGAACATCACCCTGACCGGCATTATTACCAAGTTTCAGACAACGTTTAATTACTTTTCGAGCCAGGGGGCCCCGCTGGGCGCGGAAGTGTCCCTGGCAATGGTCGGCACGGTGGACGAAAGCGAAGATAAGCTCAGCGCGTCCTCGAAGCAGCTGATCGGGCTTGTCAGCGAGGCGGGCCGCCTGATTCGAGCGCTGCCGGGCACGGATTAAAAGGAGGTGGCGCCGGGTGACTTTGAACGAAGCGGCGCAGAAGAACAACGGGTTTGAGCGCCCGGTCGCCTATTTCAAACTCAACGACGCGCCGCTTTCCGGGGAATCGCTGATTTACCACGATGTCCGCGTGACGCTGACGGCCGGGATGGAGGCCAGCGACTGCACGGCCGAGATCGTCGGGCAGTATTCGCGGTTTGAAGACGGCGAACTTGTGCTCGACGCGGCGCTGGAAAGCATCGTTTTAGGGGCCAAGCTCGAAGTCTTCCTGGGGTACGGGGACAGTAAAAACGCCGAATCGGTTTTTGTCGGCTATGTGTCGTCGACCGAGCTTGTCGTCGAAGGTGAAAAAACCTCGCTGATCGTCACGGCCATGGATTGCAAACAGTTCATGATGAACAGCTACCGGTCGCTGCGCAAAAAGGACATCAAAAAATATTCCGAGGCCGTGTCCGACGTGCTCAAGGATTACAGCGCCCTGTATTCGGGCACTGTGGTCGAAGCGACGGGCGAGACGCTGGCCCCGATTGAACAGCACAATCAGAGCGATTATGATTTTGTCGTTTCGCTGGCGAAAAAGCTTAATTACCTGTTTTATGTCGTCGGGGGGAAAGTCCATTTCGTCAGCTATAAAAAATATACCGACAGCGTGCTCACGGTCGAGCCGGGCAAATATCTGCGCCGGCTGCGGCGCGAGGTAACGCTGGCGCGGCAGGTCAAGTCAGTGACCGTGCGCAGCCACAATGTCGAAGACGCCGACAAGCCCTTTGAATCCAAAGCGGTTTCGGTGACGGCAGTCGGCGGCGGGCAGAAAACGGGGGCGGATTCGTCCAAGCTGATCACCAATGTGCTGTCAAAAACGGTGGTCGATAATTCCGTACAGTCCGAAGCGGAAGCCAAGGCCCGCGCGGAAGCGCTGCTCAACGAGCTGTCCATGGGCTTTTTGACCGGCGAGATGGAAATCGCCGGCCTGCCCGCCGTCATACCGGGCCGGATGGTGACCGTCGCAAAAATCAGCAAAGACCTCAACCGCGATTATTTTATTACAAAGGTCGTCCACCATGTCGACACACAGGGATTTGAAACGACCGTCCATTTCGCGGGCAACAAGGTGTAGAAAGGAAGGCGCGGCAGTGAGCATTTTTGAAATGCTGTCACAGGATCTGAAAGAACAGACTTTTTGCGGCATTACGATCGGCGTGGTCGTCGATATTAAAGATCCAGACAAAAAGAACAGGGTCAAGGTCCGTCTGCTCAGCCGCACCGATTCCGTACAGGAAACCGATTTTATCCGCGTGATGACGCCGGCGGCCGGCAAGGAGTTCGGTTTTTTTGACATGCCAGAGGTCGGCGACGAGGTGCTGGTCGGCTTTGTGGACGGCGACTTTACGGCGCCGTATGTGCTGGGCTGCCTGTGGAACACCAAAAACCCTGCCCCGGTCAAGCTGGAAGAGGGCAAAAACGAGCTGCGTATGCTCAAGTCCAAAACGGCGCACAAGCTGGAGTTTAACGACGGGACGGAGACGCCGGGGCTGACGCTGTCGACGGCAAAGGAAAGCCGTCTGACAGTCGACGACAAGGCCCAGACCATTTTGCTTTCAGATCAGAAGGGCGAAAACAGCATCAAAATTGACATCGGCGGCGGGAAGCTCGAACTGACGGCCAAAAGCTCGATTGTACTCAAATGCGGCGGCGCGTCGATTGAGCTCAACGGAAGCAGCAACGAGATTACCATCAAAACGTCGGGCAATATCAAAATCGACGGCCAGCAGGTTGACATCGCCGGGAAAGCGGCGATCAATGCCAAGGCCAGCGGGCAGCTCAACCTGGAAGCGAGCGGCCCGGCCAACATGAAAGGCGCTATTGTCAAAATCAACTGAGGAGGCTGGGAACATGGCAAAGCTGAGCGGCTGGGCGTTCCCCGTTGAAGTGGACGAGGCCACGGGCCGGATCAAAATGACGTCGGACAACGACTGCGTGCAGCAGGACATCCGGCTGATTTTGCAGACCGACCGCGGCGAGCGGAAAATGCGTCCCAATTTCGGCGCCGGCCTCAACCGGTTCCTGTTTCAGAATATTGACCTGGTGCTGGTCAACCGCATGTCCGAGGCCATTGCCCAGAGCATCCGGATGTGGGAAGAGCACCTGATCGGCGTCAACGTCGGCGTCACGCAGTCACCGCAGGACTATGCCGCCGTCCACGTCGACATTGAATATCTTTCAGACGTGCAGCCCGGCCGGGCCGAACGCATGACGCAGGACGTCGAACTGAGCGAAACGTCTATTTAAACCGGTAAGGAGGGACGCGAAGTGGAAACCCCCAGGCTGGATAACCGCGACCGCAACGATATTTTGGAACAGCTGCGCACTTTGGCGTCCGGCTATGTGCCCGAATGGCGATGGGACGACAATCGTCCCGACGCCGGCGTCGTGCTGGCCCATCTGTTTGCCGAAATGACGGAAAACACTATCAGCAAATACAACCGATCGCTGTACAACCATTACCTGAGCTTTTTAAACCTGCTGGGGACGCGGCTTCTGCCGCCGTCGCCCGCGGAAGGCATGGTTTCGATAGGCGTTGTGCCGGGTTCGGACGGCGTTTACATCGATCGGGGGACATCGGTCTACGCGGCGGCCGAAACCGAGACGGGCCGGACGTTTTACGAGACAACCGAAGCGGTCTGCGCGCTGGATACCGAAGTCGACCGCATCTTTTTTACAAGCGCCGCGCGCGACAGCATTGTCTGTGCCTATAACCGTTTTGATCACCGCGATCCTGTCCGGCTGTTCGGGTTTGACGTGTACCCGGAAATGCAAAAGCATGTTTTGATCTTCCGCGACGACTCGCTGTTCTTCACCAAAGAGCGCACCGATTTGTCGGTTTCCATCACGCACAGCCGATCGGCCAAAATGAACCGGCGGCTGCCGGAGCTGTTCGCCGACCCGGAGTCGGCGGTCTGGGAATACCACAACGGGGGACGCTGGGTCCCCTTTGAGCGGGTGCTGCAAACCGAAGACGGGGTCCGCCTGCTGGGCGGGCACGGCAGCGAGCCGGTGGAACTGGAAACCGGCGACAGAGTGGGGCTGATCCGCTGCCGGCTTTTAAAAATTCCCGACGGCGGCGTCTTTTTGACCGATGTCGGCTGGCGGGTCACCGGCGCCGATCTCGCGCCGGATGCGCTGTCGGGCGGCACGGCGGCACTGCCGCCCGAGCGGTTTTCGCCGTTTGGCGATGTTGTCACGCTGTTCAGCGACTTCAGCCTTTCGAGCCGTGAAGCCTTCTGCAAGGCGGGCGCGGTGATTGACATTGACTTTGATCTGGACCATTTCAAAACGCCGATTGAACAGGCGGGAACGCCTGAAGAAAACATCCGCTACCGCAGCATTATGACGGAAGATGATTTCCCCAAGGTTCGCGAGCGGGACGTCTATATTGAGCGGGTGATTTGGGAGTATTGGAACGGCCTCGGGTGGGCCCGGCTCTTCCCCGACGGGCGGTACGAAGACTTTTTTACCCCCGGGAAAGAGGGCAGGCAGGTCAAACGACTGACCTTTGAATGTCCCGCGGACATTCAGGAACTGACCCTGGGCGCGTCAAACGGCCTGTTTATCCGGGCGCGTGTCGACAAGATGTCGTCTATGAACTCATTGGCCGGGTACTATATCGCGCCTTTTGTCCACCGGGCGCGCATTGGGTACCATTACGACGGCGAGCCGCGGAAGTGCGGGGAAGTGATGATCGAGTCCAATGCAGAGCTTGCTGCGCGCAGCCTGCCCGTCACGGACGACGCCCCCCTTGTCACGGCCGGCCTGTGTCCGGATCCCGCCATGTACCTGTGTCTGACCGGTCCGCTGACCGGCGGGCCGGTGCGGATTTTCTGGGACATTGAAGAGGGGGTCTTTCCCGATCCAGTCCCGCTGCTCTGGGAATATTACGGCGTCACGGCCAATGGCACGCCGGGGTGGAAGAGCATTGAAGTGATGGACATGACGGAAAACGCCACCCGCAGCGCCGTCGTCACCCTGGTGGGGAAACAGGACTTTGTGCGGGCACGGTTTTTCGGGGCCGAAGGCTATTTTGTCCGTCTGGTCGACACCAGCCGGCATTACGACCGCTCTGCCTGGCGCACAAACCCTGTCATCCGCGGCATCTGGCCCAATACAGTGCCCGTCGTCCAGCGCGAACGGCGTCAGCCGATGTACTTCCGCATCGGCCGCGGCGAACAGAACAAGCTGTGCCCGCTGGCCCTGGCCAACCTGGCCGGCGTACAGGTGTGGGTCAACGAACGGGGCTCGCTGTCGGTCAAAGAAGAAGAACGGCTGTCGGGTGCAGACGGCGTCCGGGTTGTTCGCAGCGCCGAAGGCGGCGTTGCCGAACTGTGGGTGCCGTGGCGTGAAGTTGACCGCCTGGAATCGGCCGGGCCGGACGACCGGGTGTTTCTGGTCGATTACACCCGGGGATGCGTGCAGTTCGGCGATGGGCGGCACGGCCGCATCCCGCCTGAAGGGGCGGAAGAGACCATTATGATTCAGTGTACCGTCTGCGACGGGAAGCTGGGGAATATCGGCCCGCACGCCATTTTGGGGTTTGCGTCCAAACCGCCGCAGGCCGCGTGGGTGACCAACCGAAAGGCCGTCAGCGGCGGATCGGATCGCGAGACGATCGAGCAGGCGGCCCGGCGTTCGGCCGGCGCGCTCGCCGGCATGGGGCGCATTGTGACGCTCGAAGACTTTCAGCGCGCTGTGCTGGCGTCCAACCGCAATATCTGCCGGGTCAAGTGCCTGGCGCATGTCGACCGGTTTAACCGGCCGGCAGACGGCGCGCTGACCCTGGCTGTTCTTCCGCGCGAATACCGCAGGGGCAGCGAGCAGTTCAGCGCCGTTGTGCGCCGCGCCTGTGAAGAAATTCGGGACAAGGCGTCGATGCTGCTGACCGATACGGCGCGCGTCGATGTTTTCGAGGTTCGGTATGTTGAAATCTGCGTGTCAGCAGACGTCGTTATTTCGGACTATAACCAATATCACGAGGTCTATCAGGAAATCAGAAAGAAGCTCGAGGCCTTTCTCGACCCCATCACGGGCAATTTCAACGGCCAGGGATGGGAGATCGGCCAGTTGCCCGGCCGAGAGCTTATTTATAACAGCATCAAGACCATCAGGAACATCAAATGGATTAAAAGCCTGCATGCCTTTGCCTGGCAGGTGACGGAAAACGGCAGGCAGGCCGTCGAGTATAACGAGGCGCGGCGCGACGCTTTTGCCGTGCCGGTGTTCGGAGAACCCAAAATCAACCTGTCGATTGGGTAAGCGCGGGCCGAAGCGAGGTGACAGAATTGCTGGAGCTGGAAAAACTGAACGATCAGAGCTTTGACGACATTGTCGAAAAGGCGGTTAAAAGCATCGCCCGGTTCGATACCGACTGGAACAACCTGCAGGCGGCAGATCCGGGGATGACGCTTGTCGACCTGTTCGCATGGCTCAAAGCGATCCAGCACGAATATATGTCGGTCATTGTGCCGGAAAGCCAGCGGCGGTTCCTCGCCCTGCTCGGCATCGAGCAGCGGCGCGGCTGCGGATCGGCCACCCTGGTCGAACTGGGGGGCACGGAAAGCGTTTTGGCCCTGCCGGCTGAAACCAAATGGACGGCGGGTGAGATGGTTTTTGAAAACCCATCGACCGCTTTCGTGCAGCCGGCACGGCTGAAACAGGTCTGTTTTTCAGGCGGCGGCCGGACGTGCTGGGCCGATCCGGCGGATTTTGACGGCACCCGCATTTTCGAGATCTTCCCCGGGATGGGGCCGGAGCCGGCGCGCGAGCCGGACGGCGAGATGATCCTTATCCTGTCGGATCCGGTTGCGCCGGGGACGGAGCTCTCTTTGTATTTTGACATTTGTCCCGACGGCCCGCGGCGGACGCCGGTTGGGCAAGACGAACCGTTTACGCCCATGGCAGATATTGGATGGGATGTCTGGACGGATCGGGGCTGGCAGCCGGCGGAAGCCGTCCGCGACGACACGCGCGGGTTCCTGTTTCCCGGCATTGTTGTTTTGCGCCCCGGCACTGAAATGGCTGCGCGTGAAAATGGATTTGCCCTGCGCGCGCGCCTGCTGCGGGACGATTACGACTTGCCGCCGCGGCTGACGGCGGTGCGCGTCAATGTCGTCGAATTGCGTCAGCAGGACACGCTGGTGCGCTGTGACTGCTTCGAGGCAGGCGCCCCCCGGGTGCTGACGAGCGCGCTGGGAATATCCGGCCGGCGGCGCGTTTTTCTGGAAGACGGGCACGGCTGGTATGAAACGTTTGATTTTGCCTGCGAACAGCAGCCAGAACGCGGCTGCGCCGTCCTGCACCTGCCGGACGGGTGCGGCGGGCGCGTTTTGGTGATTTCGTTTGACGAGCGTGCCGCCGGAAAGGTCGTCCTGGGTAGCGGGACGGGATTTTCCGGGCAGACGATCCCCTTTGAACAGCCGGACGTCCTGTACGACAGTGTGCAGGTGATGGTGGGGCGAAAAACGCCGGCCGGCGTGCGCTATGAGCAGTGGGAAAAATGTGACGACTTTTACTCGTCCGGTCCGGAATCGCGGCATTTTGTCTGGGACGCCGGGGAAGGCGTGTTTCGGTTCGGCGACCACATACGCGGATTCATGCCGCCCAAAGGAACGGACAACATCCTGCTGGCCGGGCTGAAAACCTGCCGCGGGCGCGGTTCCGCGATCCGGGCGGGCATGATCACGGCAGCGCAGTCGGACGATCCGCGTATCAATGGGCTGCGGGTCCGGCAGATTGTGCCGGCGTCGGGTGGTGAGGATCCCGAACGGTTTGAAGAGACGGCGGCCCGTGCTGCCGGAGCCCTGCGGTCCGACGGCCGGGCGGTGACGGCCGGCGATTATGAGGCTGCCGTGCGGGCGGTGCCGGGGCTGATCATCGAAAACTGCCGTGTCCTGACCGGCTTTGCGGGCGCGGACGATCGGCGCGTCACCGTCGTGGTGCAGGGCGCGGGGCGCGCGCGGCATTCGCCTCGCCGGGCGTATACGGAAAATATCCGGCGCGCCCTCGACCGCTGCCGGCTGCTCAACACGCCGATACAGGTGGTCTGGCCGCAGCCGGTGCGCCTGCTTTTGCGGGCGCGGATTGTCACGGCGCCGTATTTTCACGACGCCGGGGAAATGGTCAAACGGCGCGCCGAAGAGTTCATCGCCGGGCTCAACCGGCAGTTCGGGGCGACACTCAGTTACGGCGAGCTGTACTGCGCCATCGATTTGATGGAATGTGTCTCGTCCATTGAGTCGCTCAGCGTCGAACCGCTGGGCGAACGGGTGACAAGGACGGGAACGGACGATTTGGTCGTGCCCCCCAACAGCTATTACCAGATCGAGCGCTTTGAACTCAATTTTATCAACAGCCTTGACTGACATAATCTTGGCGTAAGGAGGCGAAAACATGGCTGCGGGAACCAAGCACTTTATGCTCAACCGGCCTGACGACTGGCTGAACGGAGGTATCGCCGGCGGGTTGTCAGCCGAGAGCGGCGGACTTGTCCTGCGGACTGGCGGGAAGGGGATCTATGCCTCGCTGGGGCTGGATACGCTGACGGGCGAGACCATCTGGCACCGCCTGCGGCTGCAGGCCCGCATCCCCGGCAACACGCTGCTGCGCCTGTACCTGTATTGCAGCGACGACGAGATGACGCCCGTGTCGCTGAATTTGCCGGGCGGCCGGCGCCGGCTGGACGACTGGCTGGCCGATCCGTCGGTCACGGACGACGACCGCGAATGCTTTTTTATGTCCTGCGCGCAGCGCACCGCGCAAAACCCGCAGGATTTGACGCTTTACGATTTGCGGGGGCGCTGGCTGTGGTTCTGCCTGGTGTTTTTCCGGTACGGCGAAGAAGAGATTTCGGTCCAAAGCATCCAAATCGAGTTCCCGCGCATTGCTTTCATTGACTATCTGCCGCAGGTATACCGCGGGGCGGACAGCGTCCACTCGTTCCTGGCGCGCTTTATCAGCGTTTTTCAGTCGGTTTACGTCGACCTGGAAGACGACATCGACCTGGCGCCCACGCGGTTTGATCCGGCGGTGGCGCCGCCTGGTTTTTTGTATTGGCTTGCCGACGGGCTGGCGGTGTCCGACTGCTTTTTGTGGACAGAGGATCGGCTGCGCGTGCTTTTGAAAAACGCTGTCCGGCTTTACCGGCTCAAGGGGACCAAAACGGCGCTGCGCGAGCTCATTGAACTGTATTCCGGGCAGGCGCCGCTTATCATCGAGCAGTTTGAGACGTCGGGTTCCGAGCTGTGGCAGTTCGACCGCGAAACGCTGCGGCGTCTGTACGGCCGCGGCAGCCATACGTTTACCGTCCTCATGCCGCAGGGAGAGGATCGCAGCCCCGATGCCTATGCCAAGCTGTATCGCGTCATCGACAAGTTCAAGCCGGTCGACGCCATCTGTAATCTTGTATTTTTGGACGATGCCATGATCCTGGGCGAGCACTGCTACCTGGAGATCAATTCCCGCATCAGCCGCAGCGAAAAGCTGGTGCTCGATGCCGGCGCCGCCTCGCCCGGCGCGCCGTATCTGACTGAATAGCCGACAGGAGGGACACCTATGAACAACCTGCAATACGACTCCGGCGAAAGAAACCATTATTTCTACGGAAAACTGATGACGGTCCGCGACTTTGAAAACGAACAGACCTATATGAATGACAAGCGCCGCCTGGGCAACCGGCTTTTGCACGGCGCGGGCATTGTCGCAGGACTGGGGGTTCTGCTGGCGGACAACCAGACGTTTTCGCTCGAACCCGGCATGGCGCTCGATTACCTCGGGCGCGAGATCGTGGTGCGCGAACCCTGCGTCAAGCAGATCAGCGTGCTGCGCGGGTTTGATGAGATTCAGGGAAGCTGCGACGTGTACCTGGGAATCGCCTATCAGGAAGAGCTGTGCGAAGGGACGTTTTCGGTGACCGGTTCGGGCGGCGACAGCGGTGTCGGGCGTGAATATAACCGCGTGCGGGAAGGGTACGAGCTCTTCCTGACAACGCGCGAGCCCAATCCCGCGGCGCTGGGCGTCAACAGCGTGCTGTACGACCTGTGTCGGATTTACGATGAAAACGGCGTCACGATCACGCTGCAAATCCCGCGGTTTGCCGCCGCGGACGGGGATTTTGCGGTGCGCGTGCTCTTTGAAAAGCGCGACGTTTCCGCCCCGGTGCATTTTTCCTTTGCCGTTGAAAGCGACCTGTTCCGCGGCCCGAACGGCGAAAAGCGTCTTCAGATCGCGTACGATGAAACCGAGGTGACGACGCACAAGCGGCTGGAGCTGGACTATACCATGACCTGCGGCCCGGTGCAGGACGACTACACGGACATCCGCATCCCGGCCGAAAGCTTTTCGCTGTCGCTGGGCAGCCGCGAGGCCGGACGGCCGGAAAAAGACGTCGCCCGTCCGGTGCGCGTGACGCCGCGCCCGCTGCGTGAAGTCGTCACCGAGGCTTTTTATGACCTGCATTTCGACGATTTGATGACCGCGCGCGAAGGGCAGGCTATTTATCTGGCCAAGCTGCACGTCATTGCCAGCCAGTCGACGGTTTTTATCGAAAAAATCACCCGCAACCCCTTTGGGCAGTACCTGCCCAACACACAGCTTCTGGGGCTGCTGCTGGATCTGGACAAGGCGCCCGGCCTGCAGGCAGAAACGCCGGCCGGGGCGGCGGAAGGTTCGGCCGATCTTCCCGCCGCCCCTGAAGCGGGCAGCCCGGTTCTGACGGGCGCCGAGGTCGTCAACCTGGGCGTCAGCCCTAAAGTGGGGCGCGCGTATTTTTCCCATGAGTTTATCCACGGCCTGGGGGCGGGCAATGTCTGCGTTGTGGTCGCGGCGGAAAATACGGCCCGCCAGGGCGACCCGGATACGCTGATTTTCGGCAGCGGCGGCGTCTTTAGTGCGGAAGAGTTTTCACTGGCTGCGCCTGCCTGTCAGACGGCCGCCATGCTCAACGCCCGGAAGGGGACGCTTCAGCTGGGCGTCAAGCTGCTGGAAAAGACCAGCCAGCAGACGATTCGCCTGCGCTGGTGGGCGTGGAAGCCGTCGGGCGAGCCGACAGGGCGCGGCCAGGAAGTCGCGCCGGACATCCGCGTTATCATTACCCCCAATACATCCAACCTTGAGCCGATGCAGCAGCTGCGCTTTACCGCCGTCGTCGAGGGCTGCGCCAGCCAGGAAGTCAACTGGAGCGTAGCGGAGAAAAACGGCGGCAGCATCGACCGCAACGGCCTGTATACCGCGCCGCCGATGGAAGGCGTGTTCGAAGTGCAGGCGCAGAGCGTCAAGTACGGCAACTGCCGCGCGAGCGCTTTTGTCGTCGTCAGCAAAGCCTGAATAAAAAATCCCCGTCCCGGGGAACCGGGACGGGGGAAAAGAAAAGCTCATTCGATATAGGCGGCCAACTGGTCGCGCAGCGGAAGGCGGATCACCGATCCCGCTTCCAGGGGCTGGTCTTCGCCTATCCCGTTGAAGGACGCGACCGGCGCGGCATAGGCCGCGGCCCCGTATTTTTCGGTACAAATCGAATTCAGCGAGTCCCCTGACTGGACGACGTAGTCTTCAGACGTCAGTTCAGATGTCGGAACGGGCAGCTGTGAAAAGGCGGGTTCGCCGGTGTCGGGAAGCGGCTGGCTGGGATCGTTCAGCTGCAAATCGCTGTCCGACTCGTCCTGAGAGGCGACGTAAGTGACGTTGCCGATGTCGCTGATGGCGGCGACGGGCAGCGTGTCGGAACGGGTCAGCTCGGTGACCAGATAGATAACGAGCATACAGGCCATGGCGACTAGGCCGAGCCAGGACATTTGCAGAAGACGGGCTTTCTTGCGCTGGACAAACGCCCTGGCACGGTTTAAAAACTCGGCCTGTGACAGCGTGTCCAAAGCCTTTTCAAGGTCGCTGATCAGGGCGGGGAGCGACGGGTACAACCCGGCGCGGCATTTTTTGCAAATATCGTCCAGGGCCTGATGGCGCCCGCTGTGCAGTTCGCGCGCCAGCATGAAGCGGATCAGCGCGGCGGCTTCGGCCCACAGGTCGCACGGCCCGGTTACAAAGTCGGACCGGAGCTGATAAAACAGACGGATTTCCCCGTCGTCATCCATCAGGATATTGTCGGGCTGCAGGGCGCTGCACACGACGGGAAGCGGCATACGCAGCGTCTCGGTGTAGACGTGGAAGAGCGCGGCGATCAAAACGCTCAGACGCCGCCGGGCCGGGCCGGGACAGCTGCCGTACAGGCTGGCCAGGCTGGGGGCCTGGTGATAGCGGAAAACAGCGTAAAAGTCGCGGTCAGCGCTGTACAGCTCGACAAACTCCGATCGTTCAGGCCGGTGAGCGGAATAAAAATACAGGTCGCGGAAAAAAACGCGCGTTTCAGGGGCGTGCGGGATACGGTTGAGCAGCAAAAGCTCGTCCGAATCCGGTTTGCGCGCGGCGTATACCGAAAGTTCCGGTGTTTCGGCCAGCGTGCCGAGAAGCTCATAAGGAATCCGTGCGGCGGCGCCTGTCGTCATCATGTTCCCTCCCAAACGGTATTTGAACTTAAAACTTTTCAGACAAAAGACAGCAATGTGGGTCTTTGACTCAATTATATATGCAAAGAAAACACTTGTAAAGTGCCAAATCACATCCTCGGTCACAGGACGTCCGGGTAGTTGGAGGACTGGATATGAAGTGGATCAGAGTCATCGTTATCATACTGTTGAGCGCGCTGGCGGCGGCGTTTTTTGCGGCCGGGATCCGAACGGTCGAGCTGCAGAGCGCGGATCGGTTTACGATAGACCCGAACGGCGACCTGTACCTGCTTTCGTCGGCCGGCGTTTTGCAAAAAGTGTCGCCGGACGGAAAGCTGGAATGGTCGCAGACCCTGCCGTCTGAAAGCGAGGACGGGAACAGCCTGCGGTACGGCCAGATGATTTCTGACCGCAGCGGGAGCGTTTTTATTGTGTCGCAGGAATACGAGCGCCGGGTCAATGCGGCGGGCGAAAGCGAAGACGTCATTCTGATCGAACGCATCGAAACGTACAACGGGGACGGAGTGCGGCAGGATCCGGTGCTGGCCGTTGACAAAACCACGCTGTCAGAGTACAGCACGGAAAGCTATTTCTTGAAAATCCAGACCTTTGGCGACTCGCTTCTGGCGGTCTGCCGCAATGAGGGCCAGTATGAGATCCTTCGCGCAGAACCCTATGCCGACGCCGCGCCGGCGGTCTTGTCCACGCTGCGCCCCGGCATTGCGGACGGAGAATTGCAGGATTGCGCGGCGCTGTCTGACGGAACATTGGTGTACAGTACAAAAAGCGGGGCGTTAAACGCCCTGTCGCCCGACGGCGAAGAGCGCAGCCTGCAGCCGCTGATCGGCGCGGGAAGCCTGCCGGGCCGTCTGTCGGCCGATGAGACCGACTGTGTTTATATGACTGAACTGCAAAGCGGCGCCTTTTACCGCGTCGACGTCGCCGGCGGCACCCTGACGCGGCTTTTCAGCGCAGCGACGGTTATCGACCCGGAAAGCGGTTTGACTTTTTCACAGGTGCGCGGCGCCGTGACGGCCGGGGACGGCGGCGTATGCGCCGCGTCATTGGATACGCAGAACCCGTTCTGGGTGCGGTTTGACACCGAAGGCGGCAGCGTCACGGTGTCGGGCGCGGCCCGCGGATGGAATCTGCTGAACGTGGCCGGGACGGCCGGCGTTTTTGCCGGGACAGCCCTGCTGCTGGCCCTGGTTTCCTGGCTGTTGACGCTGCTGGGAAGGCGATCCATGCTGACGGGGCGCATCATCCTCAACTTTGTCCCGGTGATGCTGCTGGTGCTCGCCGCGGCCGGCGCAGCTGCGCTGCATCTGGGGGTGTCCATGCAGAACGAGCGGCAGAACGACAGGCTTGCCGCGGCGGCCCGCACGGCGGCCGGCCTGCTGGACGGAGGGGCGCTGCGCAGCGCAGCCCTGCAAACCGGCGGGACGGAAGAGAGCCGCCAGGCGCTCGATGCGCAGCTGAACGCCGCTGCCAAAGCGGCGGAAAAGGTTTCGCAGGTCGAAGATGTCGGGCTGGTACTGTATGTGCTCCGCGGTGAAGAGTATCTGTGTGCAGGTGCGACCAACGCGCGGGACGCCTTTTACAGCGCCGCCTTTATGACCCCGCTGGAACGCGAACTGCCGGCCGGCACGGTTCAGGCCATTACGGCCTGCGCGCAGGACGGGGGAAGTGTGACGTTTTATCACAACGGGCTGCGCTGCACGGGGTATTTTGAACCCGTCCTGGCGGCGGACGGAACGCTTGCCGGGCTGGTCGAGGCGCGAAGCGCTGCCGCTTTGACGCTTTCGAGCGGACACACAGTGGCCTTCGTCGTCTGTGTGACGGCCGGGGCCGTCGCCGCCGTGCTTTTCCTGTGGCTGTGCGTTGTCCTGACGCACGCCTTCCGGCCGCTTCAGGAGCTGGGACGGTGCATCGCGGAGATCGGGGCCGGAAACTGGAGCGTCAAGGCAAAAATTACGTCGCACGACGAGCTGGCGCAGATTGGATCGAGCTTTAACCAGATGACCGAACGGCTCAACCAGTACATTTCGAACATGGTTCTGCTGAATAACGAATACATCAAATTCACGCCGCGCGAGCTTTTCCAGCTTATGGGAAAGACCAAAGTGACCGACGTGCACCTGTACGATAAAAGCGTGCGGGATATCAGTATGCTGTACGTCGACTTCCGCACCGGGGGCGGAAAGCTTCGCAGCGAAAATTATTTTGACTTGATCAACGAACAGTTTGACCGGATTTTTGATCTGGTGGACAAAAACCGCGGGATTATTGAACGGTTTGACGGTTCGGGCATGATCGCCCTGTTCCCGTGGCAGGTCAAGGACGCGCTGAACACGGCCATCGCGCTGAAAGGGCTGATGACGCGCGGGCAGAGCGCGGTCGATGTCAAAATGCTGATTTCAGCGGACGAAACGCTGGTCGGCGTGGCCGGGAACCAGAAGCGGCAGACCGTTACCGCCATTTCGGAAACGCTGATGGATATTTACGAGCTCAACAGCCTGATGGACGAGCTGGGGACGCGGTATGTCGTCACCCGGAACGCCGTCGAGCGGGTTGACAAAGACTATTATTTCAACTGCCGCGAAATCGGCAGCGGCCTGTCGGGGCGCGAAACACTGTACGAGTTCCTCGACGGCATGGATCCCTATGAAAAAAAGCTGCACCTGGTGACGCGGGAAGGGTTCGAAAAGGGCGTCCACGCTTTTCAGGCAGGCCGGTATGCAGAGGCGCGCAGACATTTTGTCGACGTTTTGCAGACCAACGAGGGCGATCGGGTGGCAAAGTATTATCTGCTGCTTTGCGATCGTTATTGCCGCAGTGAGGGCTGAGGTCGGCGCAAGCCGGGAGGGAACAGCGAATGATTTTTGATCTCTTTGGCCAGATATCCAAAATCGTTGGCCGGCAAATAGCCAACATCACAAAAAATATCACGCGCGTTGTCAAAATGGCCGCCAAACCCATGGTGCACCTGAACCAGTATGTCCGTGCGCAGGTCAAGTCCATGACGCGCCGCCCCACCAGCCTGAAAGATTATGTCCATGTCTTTGGCGTTTACATTTCCAAGCGCTTTCTGGGGCTGAGCGTCATCGCCGTCGTCATTGTCGTCACGGTCTTTTCCACCGTGGTATACCCGTGGCTGGAAGGACGGCTGTGGACGCCGACCATTTTGCTCAACAGCCAGAAAATGGCGTCATACACCGGGCCGGCGCGCATCGAAAACGAGACGGGGGTCGTCATCTACTACGGCGATGTCGCCGGCGGGCAGCTGACCGGTTCGGGCACTCAGTACGACACCGAAGGCAATCTTGTCTATACCGGCGAGTTTCTCAACGCCCGTTACAACGGGTACGGGTCCTTGTATGAAAACGGCGTCTTGATTTACGAGGGCGAGTTTTCTGATAACCTGTACCACGGCGAAGGCACGCTGTATGACGAAAGCGGCGCCATGATCTATCAGGGCGGGTTTTTGCAGGGCGTGCGCAGCGGGACGGGCATGGAGTACCGGGCGGACACGCATACGCTGAGCTATTACGGCAGTTTTGTCAACGACATTCGCGAAGGCAGCGGCGTCGCTTATGAAGAAGACGGTTCCACCGTGCAGTACCGCGGCGATTTTGTGGCGGGGCTGTACGAGGGCAGCGGGAGCTATTACCAAAATGGTTCGCTGATTTACCAGGGGCAGTTTTCACAGGGGCTGTTCGAAGGCGTCGGCACGCTGTACGACGGACAGGGCAATATGGTGTACCAGGGCGATTTTTCCGGCGGAACGCGCCAGGGCGCGGGGACGGAATATGACGCCATCGGTTCGGCGCTGTTTACAGGGACGTTTTTGGACGGCAACGTCAACTACATCGGGTATCTCGGCGCGGCCCCTGAAGACATTGCCGCGGCGTTCGGAAGCCCCGGGTATACAACGACGGCCGGCGGCTGCCGCATCCTGGCCTATCTCAACCTGGGTACCGCCTTCCTCTGCGCGGACAACGGCGAAGGGATGTATACCTGCGATCGCGTGCTCATCGACATTGACCAGTCGTTTTTGGAAATCGGGCGCGACAGCACCCTGGAAGAGCTGGAAGAGCTGCTGGGAAAACGCTTTACCACGCTCGATCTCGACCTGACGGCCGAACGCTCGGCGGCGTTTGAACAGCTGTCGATTGATGTGCCGGCTGTCGGGAGAGTCGACAAGTACCTGATGAGCATCTATTATATCAAAGTCTATTACGATACGGCGGGCACCCGCCTGGCGGCCGTTGAGTGCGGCAGCTACTGAAAGGAGGGAACGGTATGTGCAAAGCGGTAAAAAGGGGTCTGACGCTGTTGCTGGCAGCTCTGCTTGCGGTATGTGCGCTGTTTCCGTCCGTAGCGCTGGAAGGGGAGTCTGCGGGCTTGGAAAATGAGCCGCCTGAAGCGGCCAGTGAAGGCGCTGGGACGGAAGAACCGTCTGAAAACCCGGGAGAAGTCGATCCCGCAGAAGGCGATACCCCGGACGAAAGTAGGGAGCCGGAAGAAACCGAAGATCCGGCTGAAGAACCGTCCGAAGAGGAAAGACCGGCTGAAAATGTAGAACCCGCCGCAGAAGAGCCTGCCGAGCCGGAAAAGACGTTGGAAGAGCTGCGCGACGAGCTGCTGGCCATTCTGGGCGAAGGTGAAGAAGCCGAAACCATCCGTGCCGAAGCGGATCGGCTGATCGCGCTGGGCGACCCGAACGGTACGCTGCGCAGCTATCTTGAAGGTGCGATCCGCCTGCGTCAGATGCAGTACGAAATGCAGCAGCTTCAGGCTGAACTGGAACAGCTTGCGCTGTCAGACGAAAGCCTGGCGGCTATGGACCAAGCGGCAGCCGCGATGGAAAACGCCGACGAAACGCTGGAGCGCATCCGCAGCGAGGTCAGCGAGGCGGCGGCCCGGCTGATGGAAAACGCCGGCTATGACGGAACCGGAGATCTGGCCGCGATGGCGGCGTCGGCGCTGAATTATGCCGACGGAACGGAGACGGGCCGGCAGCTGGCGGCCATCATACTGCTCGACAGTTTGAGCGGAAGCGGGCTGCTGAGCGAAGCGGGCACGGTGACGGCGGCGGACGAGATCCGCGCTGCGCTCGGCCGCCTGACGGCGCTGACGCCAGGCATGACAGAATCGGAACGCGTCCGGCTGGAACGGGCGTCGCAGGCTATTGCCGGCGTGTCCAACCTGGCCGAGCCGATGTCGCCCGGCTGGCTGGTCAGCGCGGACAGAAGGCTGACGCTGACCGAGCCAGTCTTTACCTATAACGGCGCCATTATGCTGTCCATCGGGGACGCGGCCGCGTTTGCGGGCGGCCGGGTTGTGGATATGGAAGATAACGACGCTGTGGTCATTCAGGGGTCCGGTATTGTGCTCGAGATGATCAAGGGGTCGAGCGACGCTTACCTTAATGATAAGCTGAAAAAAATGCCCGCGCCGGCGCTTGTGTTTGACGGGGTGTGCTATGTGCCGCTGGACACCGTACTGGAAAGCTGCGGGCTGGCGCGCATGACGATTGACAACATCCAGCTGATTTACCCGGTGAAATAGAGGAAAGGAGAGCGCATGGCACAGTATTCTGTCATTTCGGACGTCTGTAAAACCATTGTCGACCTGCTGCAGGCCGAAATGGTTCCGGAACCGATCGCGCAGGCGGAGCAGATCGGCGTCTGCGATCCGCATGAGCGGGGCAGCTGCGTCGTCGGTGTCCACATTTACGATATTTCTGAAGCGGGCGAAAGCCGCCAGACGCAGCCTGTCGTCCAGCCGGACGGATCGCTCCGCAACCCCGGGACGGCTCTGTACCTGTCCATGATGGTCTCGGTGGCGAGCAAGGCGGAAAAAGAAACGCGCGCTTTGGACGAACAGATGATCATGGGCCGCGTGATTCAGGTGCTGGGCGACAACAAGCGCCTGCCGGAAAAGTATATGCCGCCCTCGCTGCGCGCCGCGGGCGAAACCATTCTGGTCAGCGGTGTGCCCATGGAACTTGAAGAAAAAACCAAAATCTGGACCATGTTTTCCGAGTCGTACAAGCTGAGCATGTTTTATAAAGTCGGGCCGGTGGTGCTCGATTCGGCCGTGGTCAGCCGTCCGGCCGAGCGGGTCAGGGAGATCCGCCTGGGCGCCGAACAGAAGGAGCGTTGAAAATGAGGACGATCAGCCGGGTTTCGGCGGCCTTTCTGCTGCTTGACGGGCGGGATAAAAGCCCGATCCTGGGCGCGTCCATCCTGGTGGACGGCGTGCGGCGGAAAATGGTCGCCAAAGGCGACGGGCATTATGTGTTTTCCAACCTTGAGCCGACGGCGCACGTATATGATATTTCGGCCAGCGGTTATCATCCGGCGCGCCGCACGCTGGGCGCGGATCCAGAGGCGCTGCCTGAAATTATCCCCATGCAGTATGCGCCGGACAGCTTGAAACTGCGCAGCATTCCGCATTACAGGCTGCAATTTTGCAGCGGCGGCCGTCCGTTGGCGGATACAGAAATCTGCCTGGAGCTGCAAACGCCGGTCGGCGCGCTCCGGCTTGTCGAGCCGGCGAGGAAAGGGGAATACCGCCTGACGCTGGGCGGCGGATATGCCGCGGCCTTCCTGTACCAGCCGTTGAAGGCCGGGAAGGCCGAAATCATGGCGACGGGCTTTGATCGTGCAGAAGGATGTTATGAATTGCAGCGGGCGCTGGACGCCGACCTGCCCGAGGGGACGTTGCTGCGCCCTTTCTGGCGGCTTAGTACCGACGGCCGCGGTACGGCCATTCTGCCCCTGCTCGGGGCGCTGATGCAGCGGGACGAGCTGGAGTTTGGCTTTGCGTGGGGCGGCAATACGGCGGCGCTGCGCGCGGCCGTGCCCGACGGGGCCTGCCCGTTCACCGTTGCGCTGTAAGGAGGGGAAAAATGGCAAATCAGGTCTGTATGGGCGCCATGTGCCAGTGCACGTTCGGCGCCGCGCCCTCGACCCTGGTGGTGACGCCGGAAAACAAGACGCTGACATCCAATATGCCGGCGGCTACCATCATGGACAATATCCCAATGAAAAATATCATGCCGTTCGGCATGTGCTCGTCTTTGGCCAATCCGACGGTGGCGGCCGCGACCAGCGCGGCGCTGGGCGTGCTGACGCCCATGCCCTGCGTGCCGGTCATCCCGGCCCCGTGGGCGCCGGGGAGCGCGACGGTGCTGATCGCCAACAAACCGGCGCTCAACGACACATCCAAGCTGACCTGCGCCTGGGGCGGCGTCATCAGTATTAACAACGCGGGGCAGATGAAGCACCAGATCCCGTAATCCGGCGCAGGGGGCTGAATGATGTCGACATTGTACAAGCGATTTTTTGATACCAGACTTCTCGGCGCGCCGTACGACCGGCCGGACGATCATGTCCTGGACATGGTCCGGCGGTGCGAGATGGTACTTTACGCCTATCTGTCCTGCCTCGACCCGTCCGGGCGGACGGAAAAAATCGGGCAGCTGCTGCGGACGGTCACGCAGCCGGATCGCGTCCGCGGAGCGTTCACGCCCAACGCCGCGCCGTCCGAGGTGCGGGCCAATGTGCTGGCCAGCCTGGACAAAGCGCAGTTTCACATTGACGCGCGGACAGAAGCCAGCGCGCGCAGGGGCGACTTTCTGGCGCTGCAATATGTCCGCGAAGTGCTGCGCCTGACCGATGCAGAGCTGTTTTTCCTGACGCTCGAGCTGCTGCCGGCCTATGACGCGCGGTTCGGGCCAGTCCTGGACTTCCTGCGCGCGGGGACGGGACGGGGGGCGGGGGCCGATCTGGCCCTGCGGCTTTTCCACTTTGTCGACGGACCGGGCGGACTGGCCGGATACCACCGGCTGCGCAGCCGGCTGAACGAAAAGGCGTCGTTTGCCTTTCTCAGCCCGGGCGGCGGGATTGATATGCGCGTCGCCGACTTCATTTTGCAAAACGGGGAATCGACGCTCGACAGGGGCGTTGCCCGGGTCTTCCTGCCCGGGGGGCTCGGCAAGCTGCCGGTGCGTGAAGAGCTTTCGCAGCAGCTGGCTGACGCCATCGCGGCAGACGGGGCGGAGCGGGAAACGCTGTATGTGTGCCTGAAAGGCCCGCAGGGGGTCGGACGTGAAACCTGCGCCTGCCGCGCCGCCGAGCTTTTGGACGTTCCGGCCGTGATTTTTGATTGCCGCACCGCGTCAGGCGCCGTGCGCGAGGAATTTTTCGCTGCGCTGTATACGGCGGGACGCGAAACCCTGCTGACACAGGGAGTGATGATCCTTCGCCGGGTCGACGCGCTGTTTGACGAACCGGAAACGGCCGCCGGTGTGCTGGACGTTGCCGGGCGTTTTTCCGGCGTGGTCTTTGTACTGCTCGACACAGACGCCGTCAGCGTCGAGGCGGCCGGGGGACGCAGATGGATCGAGCTGACGCTCGACGTGCCGCACCGCGGCGAAAGCATTGCGCTGTGGGAGCGCGAGCTGACGCGCCTGCCGCTGCGGGAACCAATCGAAGCGTCTGAGCTTGCCAACAAGTTTTCGTTTACGCCGGCGCAGATTGCCGGCACCGCCCGCACAGCGGCGGGCATGGCGCTGCTGGCCGGCCCGCTGGATCGCCGGGAACTGGCCGACGCGGCGTACAGCCAGGTGTCGCACAAGCTGGGCGAGCACGCCACGCTGATTTACGCACGGCATACCTGGGATCAACTGGTGCTGGGCGAGACGGAAAAAGAAATGCTGCGCAACGCGTGCGACCAGGTCCGGTATAAGCATGTTGTCTATGACCGGTGGGGGTTTGACCGCCGCCTGGCTTACGGCAAGGGTGTCAGTATGCTGTTCGCCGGGCCGCCGGGAACCGGAAAAACCATGGCGGCCCAAGTGGTTGCCAACGACTTAGGCATCGAAATGTACAAGGTCGACCTGTCGCAGGTCGTGTCCAAATATATCGGCGAAACCGAAAAAAACCTGAACGAAGTCTTTAATGAAGCCAAAAAATCCAACGTCATCCTGTTTTTTGACGAGACTGACGCCATACTGGGCAAGCGTACCGAAGTCAAGGATTCGCACGACAAAAACGCCAACCTTGAAACCTCGTACCTGCTTCAGAAAATGGAAGAGTACGACGGCATCACGGTTATGACGACCAACTATAAAGAAAACATCGACAGCGCCTTTTTCCGCCGCATCAGCTATGTCATCCACTTTGCCTTTCCCGACGCGGCGGCGCGTAAAAGCATCTGGCAGGGGATTTTCCCCCGCGAAACGCCGCTGGCCGGCGATATTGATTTTGATTATCTGGCAGGGCAGTTTGAAATATCGGGCGGCAGCATCAAAAATATCGCCGTCGCGGCGGCGTTTATGGCGGCGCGCGACGGGCAGCCTGTTTCCATGCGGCACATTGTCCGCGCCGTGCGGTATGAAATGGCCAAGCAGGGGAAGGTCATCCGCAGGGAAGATTACGGCGAATACAGTTATCTGCTGAAATAAACCTCTATCTGAAAGGAGCGCATCGCGATGGATATGGATAAGGAATCTTTGGAATACAGCAAAGGCGTTTTGGATGAAATCGAGGCCGCAGTTTCGCAGCTCGGCGGCCAGCTGGCCCGGATCGATCCCGAACAGAGCGGCGGGATTCCCACGGCGGTCATCGGCACGTTCCAAAGCCCGGACGGGCAGAAGTGGAACATCGTGTGCAGCGTGCTGCCCACCCATTACGGCGAGCTTTCGACGACGTTTGTCCAGCTGCACGTCCAGCTGGGCGACCCCGTCGGGGAACACAAAGCCGCGCTGGCCGAACTTTCCAGGCTGTGCAATGCGGGATTCCTGCTGGGGAGCCTGTTCATTTTGGAAGGCTATCTGTGCATGAAATACGTCATGGCGCTCGACCCCAACGAAGCGCTGCCTGTCGAGCACTTCCAGTCCATGCTGACCGTTTTTGTCCGCCAGGCCGGCGCGCTTGCGCGCGTCGCCGACCGGGTCCGCGGCGGTATGAACCCGCAGCAGGCCATGTCCGAACCGCTGGGCAGGGAATGAAAGAGAGGAATATGCCATGTTTGATCGTGAACAGGTTTTTAAAGGCGCAGACGGAAAAGACATTTTCCGCGCACCTGATTTCGCGCGCGAGTCCGGAATGACGCGCTATCGCGTCTCGGCGGCCAACGATCCGGCCGAGATCGATGCTGAACAGAAGGCCGACGAGGTCATGGGCGGCGGGCTGTTCCGTTCGGAAGCGCCGGGGGCTTCGCACGGGATCTACCGATCGGCAGAAAGCGTCGGCGCAGAAGGGGGCGAGGTCGGCCTGGCATCTGCGGATCTTTCGGGTATGGGCAGCGCGCTGCCCGAGCCGCTCCAGCGTTCGATGGAAAGCTCGTTCGGGACCAGCTTTGCCGATGTCCGCGTCCACACCGACGCAGGGGCCGACCGCGCCAGCCGCGATCTGTCGGCGCGCGCTTTTACCCGCGGGCAGGACATGTATTTCCGCAGCGGGGAATACGATCCCGGCTCGTTTGAGGGCCAGCACCTGATAGCGCACGAGTTGGCTCACGTCGCGTCCGGAGGCGACGGCCTGCACCGTGTATTTGAAAAGCCGCCCATGGACTCTTCGGCGCCGGCTTCTTCATTGAGTGAGGAAGAGCGCAAAAAGTACTATGAAAACCGCCAGGCGCAGATCGTCGCGGGGGTTGAGAAGATCAAAAGCGCGGCGAGTACCCTCATTGAAACGAACGCAAAGCTGAGCGTCCGGTACGGGGTCGGGGCACAGAGCGAAGACTTTTCCAGAGAAGAGCTGGAAAAGAGCAAATCAGATCTGGGCGACCGCGGCCAAATCGCCAGCGCGGCTGCAGAATATGCAGGCTTTTTAGATGACTATGCCGAAGATTACGCCGTTTATCAGTTCGAGCCGGAGTCCTTGCAGGGCAACGATCCTGCACAGGGGCAACAAGGCGACCTCTTGACGCGTCTGCAAAACGACAGCTTTTACACGATGCTCAGGCAGAAAAAAACAGAGGTAGAGGCAGTGCGGAAGCAGTGTGACGACAGCAAAAGCGGCATTGACGCGACCGTCGCATTGATTAACGCTTTGATGAATGGGCAGACGTCGCAGAACGGCAGCAATGAGCAGGAAGCGGTGTCGGCAGACGTCATAAATATGGTCAAAAGCCCCTGGTTTGACATGTTTATCAAATGTATTGATGAGCTTCGCGGCACACGGCTGGAGCTGGGGGCGGGAAGACTCTCGGAAATGGAAAACGCGCTGAACAGCGCGACAAACAAACAGGCCATGCAGCCGGTGCAGGGCGAGGGCCTGCGGACGGCGCAGCGCGCCTCGGGTTTTATCGGCGCTGCGGTCGACACGGCCTCTGTCGGCACCGACCTTTTTGGCAACTCTTCCGATTTGATGGTCGCAAGGGACGGCGAAAACAGCCACCAGCAGATGCAAAATGACGCCGACGTGGCAGGGAAAACCATGAGCATCACCAGCACGGTGACTTCGACGGCTGACCTTGCGCTCAGCGCCGCGCAGCTGCACAACAAGGAAGCGGAACGTGAAAGAAAAGCGAAAGCGCTCGGCGTTCAGGTTTCTTCGGCGGATCACCTGAGCCGTCTGGACGTTGCCGCCAAAGGCATGGGCACGGCGAGCAATGTGTTTAGCGTTACGTCGTCGTTTCTCGACAGCGAGAACGGCCAGGTTAAAGAATCCAGCACAGACATTACGGGCGGTGTGCTGGGGTTTACCGGCGACGTACTGGGCCTGGCCAGCACCGATCAAAAGCGCCGCCAGCAAATCAAGCAGGCGCAGACAGCCCGCAGGGGCATGATGCCGCTGGCAAAACAGCTGAGAAGCTCGACGAACGACACACGGCCGGAGTCAGTGGTGATGACAGGGGCTGCGGCCAAAGCGGAAGAGGTGGCGAACAACAAAGATAAAAGCAAGCCGCGAGATGGAAAAACCCTGCCTCAGGCCGTTGACGACGCGATGGGTCATCAGGACGCCACGTCCAAGCAAAAGAGCCTGCTGGGGTCCATGAAAGTATTGTACGCGAGCATCAAAAACAGCGAAGGAAACGCCAAAGACATGATAGCCGATACGGCGCTGTCTTCTATCGGTTTGGTGGGCGATATCTCGGGCCTGATCGCATCTTCGCTGAATGCGATGGATCTGGGAAAGGCAGGCGGAATGGCCGCTGCGATTTTTGGAATGGTCGGCACTGTGTTGGGTGCCATCGCCAGTTCCAAGGGGATCGTTGAAGGGCTTACGGGCGTTGCAGACGCTTCGGCCGGCAAAGATGCGGCCGCCGAAAAAACCAAGATCACGCAGTCGGCGATCCAGCAAATGATGACGCTGCCCTATTTGAACACAGAGGCGCTCAAGGCGGCAGCCGCGGCCGATAACGGTAAAGTGTCCAAATCGGTCAATGCGGCGGCTGAGCGTTATGCAGCGGTGTATTCCATGATCGAGGCCGGAAACGTCGAGTTCGGCGATATTCTGTTCGCCGTTCACCAGGGCGGTTTTGGCGGCGAAGGAAGCGTAGATGAAAAAATGAAGAAAATGTATGCCAATCTTTCGTTTTCCAACCTCGATATGTGACAAAAAAATCCGGCGCCGCACACTGCGGCGCCGGAAAACAGGGAAGAAGCTTTATTTGCCGGGAACCTGCGCAAGCTCATCCTGCGAAAGCTTGCGGCCGGCGACGGGCAGCGGGAAACCGCGCCCGCGCTGTTCGGCGGCCAGCGCCGCTTCGCGCGCGCGCGCGACGGTGTCAAACGCGGCGATGGGGTTTTCTTCTGCCAGCCTGGCAAAATCGGGGTCTTCCAGGCATTTCTGATTGAACAGATCGAGCACGGTGTTGATCTCGCTGTCGGGCAGCGCCATGTTCATCACTTCCTTTGATACGATTATATCGGCTGCCAATGAAAATTGCAATGTGTGAGGATGAAAAAAGTTGAAACGATACCTTTTAGGTCTGCTGGCATTGGCCATGCTGCTGGGCATGGCGGGCTGCGCGTCTTCGCAAGCCGCGGGCGGGGACGATCGGACGATCAAGATCGCGGTCATGGACAGCAGTCTGGTTTACAGCTCGGACGACAGCTATGAAAATGGGATTGCAATGGCCATTGAAGATCTCAACACGCTGTATGGTGAACAGGGGTATGAGATCAGTTATGAGTTTTACGACGACGGCGCTTTTTACCAGCAGGGGCTCGGCGTTATCAACGAGATCCTCGCCGACCCCGAAATCACGGCGGTCGTCGGCACGTCCTCGCTCAACCTGCTGGATGTGACGGCCGACGTGCTCAATTCAGCCGGCAAGCTGCTCATCACCTATTACAGTTCGTCGGACAGCCTGTTTGAAAATGGCTATACCCACGTTTTCCGTAACTGCTTTGGTGAAAACGACCTGGGCAGCGCCATCGCAGAATATGCGTCCGGGCGGCCGGACATCGAGCGTGTCGCCGTTTACCACAGCGACACCAGCTACGAACGCGGAATGGTGCAGGCCTTCCTGCGCGCCGCGCAGGGGACTGGGCTGCAGATCGTCGACATCGCCCTTTCAACCAGCCTGGAATCCGAGCTGGACGAAATCCTGAGGCGGTGGGAAACCCTGGACGTCGACACGGTGTTCGTCAGCCAGTATGACGCCTATTACGCGTTTGACATCCTTCAGCGCGTCCGGGGCATAAACCCCGGGATGAATATTCTGGGGGATTTTTCCTTTGACTACACCGACGACCTGATCGCAAACGCGGGGATCAGCGACGATATTTATATCGCAGGCCCGGTTGCCATCGAACCGAGCGCCGAACTGGAAGAGTTTTATCAAAGGTACGAGGAAAAGTACGGATCTGAGCCGACGCAGTGGGCGGTGCAGCTGTATGATTCCGTGCGCATGGTCGCCGATACCGCCGTGCGGATTGGCAGCACCGACCCGACGGACATCGCACAGGCGCTGCACGACGAAAACGGTTACAGCGCCGTCAGCGGCACGGTGATGTTTGACGAAAAAGGCAAGCTGTCGGGGCGCACGCCCCGCATCATGGTTTCGGAAAACGGCGCATTTGACTTTATAGGGGAGTGAACGGCATGAACTTGGATGAGCTTTTTACCCGTCGGCCGACAGAGTCCGACACGCCGACGCCGCGATCCGGACGCGACGTTTTGCCGCCGGTGACCTGGCTGGCCGGCGCAGTGCTGCTGATCGTTGTGCTGGGGGCTCTTATCTGGTGTTTTGCCGGGACGGTGACGGCGTCGGTCAATATTACCGGCATTGTTTTTCCGCATTACGGCATCGAACAGATCCGCAGCACCCGGAGCGGCCTGGTGTCGTATTTGCAGGTAGACGTGGGGGATGATGTCGAAGCCGGCGATCTGATCGCCATTGTCCCTCAGACGGATGTATATGCGCAGATCGAAGAGGCACGCGCGGCCGGCGCTTCAGAGCAGGAGCTTGCGGCGCTGTACGAGCGCTATCAGTCCGGATCCATGATCTATACCCCGGTGTCGGGGCGCGTAGTGGACCTGGTTCAGACGGGTCAGTACATCGAAGCCGGCGAGCTGGTGGCAGGCGTGACGAGCGCCGATGTTTACAGCAACGAGGCGGAAATCCGGGCCTATGTCCCGGTCAGCGTGGCGCAGAGGCTGAGCAAGGGCATGGAAGTCCGGGTAACCCCCCAGTTTACCTCGGGCGAGCAATATAATTCCATTCAGGGATTGGTCAGCTCGATTTCCGCCTATCCCATTACACAGACCGACATCAGCGAAGAACTGGGGAGGTTCTTCACCGACGAGATTGTCCCGCAGGACGGGAATATCGTCGAAGTCCGCGTGACTCTTTTGACCGGGGCCGACGATGCAGCGCTGAGTTGGTCGCGCGCAGACGGCGGCAGCCTGAATATTGACGTCAGCACGCTGTGCGCGCTTCAGGTCATTCTTGACGAGTCGACCCCCTGGGAACGCCTGACGTTGTGGATGTGGGGGGATCCCTCGTGAAAGTGAAGCAAAAACGGCATGTGCCGCTCATTTTGCAGTCCGGTCCGCAGGACAACGCTGCCGCCGCGCTGGCCATGATTTTGTCTTTTTACGGCCGGAATACCGGGACATGGGATCTGGCCGGCGAAAAGCTGGACAATGCGGCCGATGTGCTGGCTGCGGCGCGTGCGCGCGGCCTGTACGCCGAAGGATACCGCATGAATGTGCAGGAATTGGAAAAGGCGCCGTTCCCGCTGATCGCGCACTGGAAATTCCACTCGTTTGTCGTGGTGACCGGCGTGCGCGGCGGGCGGGTCCATCTCCTGTCCCCGTCACAGGGCCGGCAGTCGATGCGGCTGCGGGACTTTGAATCCGGTTTTACCGGCGTCGCCCTGTGTTTTGCGGGAATGTCCGAACAAAAGGACAAAGCGCCTGCGCCGCGCCGCGGCCTGGCAGCCTGGCTGCCGTCGGCCGGCGCGCTGCTGGTGATTTGCCAGCTGTTTTTCAGCGTGTGCTGTGTGGCGGCGGCCATGTGTATGCGCAGCCTGGCTGACCGGCTGTTGTCGCCGTCGGGCGGCGGAACCGGACTGGCCCTGCTTCCCGGCCTGCTGGCTTTGCTGCAGCTGGCGGCGATGGGGCTGGAGCTATGGATTCTGCGGCGCTGCGAAAAAGACCTTTCCGGACGCGCAGCCGGCGTGCTTGCCGAGGCGCTGGATGAAAAAAGCCCTCTTTTGATGGCGCGGATGCACCGGGCGCAGCTGGCCGCTGTTTGCAGCGGCTGTGAAAGGATCCCGTCGGCCCTTGCCGTGTCGGCGTTTTGTGCACTGCAGCTGCTGGCCGCCGTTTTTTGCCTGGCGGCCATTGCGGTGCAGGAACCTTTTGCCGCGGCGGCGGCCGCCGTGGTAACGGCTGCCTTTGCCCTGTACCTGTATTCACAGCGCGAAACACTGTACAGCGAGGAAAAGCGGGGGGTATACGGCCGCTTTGACACAGAAATCTGCGCGTCGGACGCGCTCGGCGGCCGGGAGCAGATGCGTTTGAGCGGGCAGAGCCGCAGCCGGTTTGAACGCTGGCTGGACAGGGCGGCGGGGCAGACGCGCCGCCCGGGCGCTGAACGTGCCTGCCGCGCGTGGACGGCCTTTGCCGCGGCTGAGGTGTTTGCCGTTTTCTGCGTTTGCCTGTTCCGGACGCTGGCGGGGGCAATCGGGCTGCCGGATCTGGCTGCCTGTCTGTGGCTGGCGGTGATGATCGCCATTTTGGCGGGGGCTTTGCCCGGGCTGTTCCGCAGCCGGATGTCGCTGCGCGGTGCGGAAGAAGATCTTGGCGCCTTTTTCCGCACAGACAGCCTGCCGGAAAAAACGGATGAACTGCCGCCCGATCCGGCGTCCCTGACGGTGCAAAACGCGTCCTGGCCCCCGGAAGAGCCGGGGTTTGCAGCCTATCAGGGCGTGACGATGGAAGTTCGCCGCGGCGAAGTTTTGGCAGTCGGCATGGATGGCGGCAGCGACCCTGTTTCACTGGCGCGGGTCTTTGCGGGCGTCCGGCAGCCGGTTCAGGGCGGGGTGTACCTGGGAAATGCCAACGCCGCAGACCTGAACGAAAAAGCGCTGTACGCCGGCGTTCGCCTGATGGGACGCGGGCTGCCGTTCCCGCGCGGGACAGTGCGTGAAAATATCGCCGCCGGCTGCGGTGACATTACAGATTATGCCGTCGTTCAGGCGGCAACCGACGCCCTGCTGCACGACAGCATTTTGCGGCGGGCACAGGGGTACGATACGCCGGCCGCGTCGCTGTCCGCCGGCGAAAAGATCCTGTTGGAATTCGCTTGCGCTTTTGCGCGAGGCACGCCATTTTTAGTGAGCGCCGGAGCAACGGATGTTTTGGACGGCGTGACGGAAAGAAAGCTTGTGGACGCCCTGCGCAGGCGGGGCACAGGGGCTGTATTTTTGAATGCGCAGCCGGAGCTCATGCGCTGTTCCGACGCGGTCTGCCGGATTGAAAACGGACGGGTCGTGCTGCGCGAACGTGCGGAGTTCGTCGATTGGGAGGTGAGCGGGCTTGCAAGACAGGCATAAAGACGCCGCGCTGGGGGAAGACGGCGTTGTGCAGCTGCTGCGGCATTATCGGATAGACGTCGATTTCCCCGCGCAGACGCACACGTTGGAACAGAAAGTCGCCTGGCTCAACGAGCGGACCAGCCTGATTCTGACGCCGATGGCGCTGGAAAACGGCTGGCACCGGACGTCGTCAGGAACCATTCTGGCGATCCGGCAGGACGGTGTGGCCTGCGCCCTGTTTCCCGATCGGCTGGGGCGGTATTATTTCAATGAAGGAGATATGCGCCGCCGCAGATATGTGACGGCGCGCAGCAGCGTGCTGTTCAAATGCGGCGCTTATGCGGTGTCGACGGGTCTGACGGAAAAAACGGCGCGCGGCGGGCTGCTGCGCCGGCTTGCAGGCGGCATCGGCGCGTTTGAAACCGGTTTGCTGCTGCTTTGGTGTGTGCTGGGCGGCGTTTTGATTGGGCTGATGGGCGCGCAGATTTACCGGGTGCTCGCGGCGGCGGCCATGTCGCCAGACCAATCGGCGCTGCTGGAGCCGGCGGGACTGCTGGCGACAGAGCTGCTGGTGGGGCTGCTGCTGCTGTACAGCGGCCGCAGGATGGTTGAACGGATCGCGCAGGAACGGTCGCTCGATTTGCTGCCCGCGATCGGCGAGCGCCTGTACATGGAATCAAACCCTGTGCCGCCGGCCGTCGCGGCAGCCGGGCTGGCGTCTGCCCGTGACGACGGAGAGCGCGTTGTGGGGTGGCTGATCCGCCTGGCGTGCGGGACGCTGATCGGCTTGGGAACGGCATTGCGTCTGGCGTTTCTGTCCGGCGGGATGACGCCGTTAACGCTGGCCGCCGCGGTCGTGCTGACGTTTGCAGCCGCCCTGGTGTTTGTCCGATCCAGCCGTGCGGACGGCGCGGACAGAAAGGCCGAAAAGCGGTACGAGTGGCTGTGCAGCCGGACGTCCGACAAACGTTTCGGCGTCCGCCATTCCTTCCCGTTTGGCGGAGGCACAGGGGTAGGCGGTCCGGGCGTGCTGCTCCTGCTGGCGCCGCTGCTGCTCACCCCGGTGCTCTGGACCGCGCTGCGGCAGGAAATTCCACTGGCGCGTTTGATGCAGCTGATGGTGCTGGCGCTGCCGGCGGCAGCGCTTCCGCTTGGCGCTCTGGCCAAGGCGCCGGCGGCGGGACGCGCGCCGGGAAGGCTGTCCGGGCTGCTGACCCGGACAGAAATAAAATCCCGAACAGTCGTCGAACTGCCGCCGATGGGCAGCTTACTTGAGCTCAAAAACG
>CALWJQ010000022.1 GCA_944381055.1 uncultured Clostridia bacterium
TATTCCCTGGATGACTTCGCCAGGCAGCTCGCCATCCATAACCGCCGCTCCAACAACTTCCCCATGAGACCCCTCGGCTGGCTTTCCCCCTCAGAGTTCACCGTCCAATATGTTTGACAAACCTACATCCTTGATTTTGGGCCATTCTTTATTGTGCAGGACTACAACCCCTGCCGCTTCAGCTTTGCCGCGCCCCTTGACAGCAGTGGACAGTGACCCGTATAATAATATCACACTGGTCTGACCAGTTTATCTTTTCTTTTTGCTGGTCAGGCCAATTTTATTTAAAAGAGGTGTTTGCCGTTGGATATCCTGGTCTGCATTAAACAGGTTCCCGGTTCGACCAATGTGCAGGTCGATCCGGAAACCGGCGTCTTAAAGCGCGACAGTCAAAAGGGAAAGCTCAACCCTTATGACCTGTTTGCCCTGGAGCTGGCCTTTTCGCTGCGCGAGCGCGTCGGCGGCACGGTCACGGCGCTGACCATGGGGCCTGCTCAAGCCGAACGCGCACTGCTTGAGTGCCTGTACATGGGCGCCGACCGGGCTCTGCTTTTGTGTGACCGCCGCTTCGCCGGGGCCGACGTGCTGGCCACCAGCCGTGCGCTGTCAGCCGGCATCCGGCGTGCCGGGCCCTTTGACCTTATCGTCTGCGGGAAGCAGACGACCGACGGCGATACGGCCCAGGTGGGCGCCGAAATTGCCGAGCTTCTGGATATTCCGCACGCCTGCAACGTGCGGGAAATTTCCCCCGCGGGCAGCGGCCAGCTTATGGCCGAAACCGTGCTTGAACGCGAAATTTTATGCGTCCGGATGTCCATGCCCTGTCTGGTGACTGCCGAAAAGGACATCAACACTCCGCGCCTGCCCTCGTTTGTCCGCAAGATGGCTGCCAGCGACAAGGCCGTTGAGCTCCTCACGCTGGACGATCTGCCCGACCGAGACGAGCGGCTTTATGGCCTGACCGGTTCGGCTACACAGGTTGAGCGCATTTTTCCCCCGGACAATGAGACCGTGCAGGAACACTGGGCCGGTCCGAATGCCGAGCTGGCCGAAAAGCTGTATGCTTTTTTGCTGGACGCCACACTGATCGAGAGGTGAAACCATGCCGCATCTTGTGATTCATCAAAAAAAACTCACCCCGGCCCTTGTGCAAACCCTGATTGGTCTGTGCCCCTTTGGCGCCATTTCCGAACAAAATGGACAGCTTGTGATCGGCTCGGGCTGCCGGCTGTGCCGCCAGTGTGTCAAAGCAGGCGAAGGCGCGGTCGAGCTGTGCGGGGATGCGCCGGCCGCCGCTGTCGACAAATCCCTCTGGCGCGGCATTGCCGTTTTTGCCGAGCTGCGCGGCAGCGAGGTTCACCCCGTTGTGCCTGAACTGATCGGCAAGGCGCTCGAACTGCGTGAAAGCTGCCCTCAGCCGGTCTGGGCCGTGCTCGTCGGCCACGGCTGCCATGACGCGGCCCGTGAGCTGGCGCATTACGGCGCAGACGCTGTATATGTGTATGATGACCCTTTGCTTGACGGGTTTGACCCCCAGCGTTACACCGCCTGTCTGAGCGATTTTATCGTACGGCAGCACCCCGCGGCCGTGATGGTCGGCGCCACCATGCTCGGCCGTTCGCTCGCACCGCGTACGGCCGCCCGGTTCCGCACCGGCCTGACGGCCGACTGCACGCGTCTGGAAATGCGTGAAAACTCTGACCTTGTACAAATCCGCCCGGCCTTTGGCGGCAATATTATGGCCCGTATCCTGACCCCCCACGCACGGCCGCAGTTTTGCACCGTGCGCTATCGCGTTTTTGACCGCGCCGCCCGCCGCAGCACACCGGCCGGACCAGTCATATCGCTGCCGCTGCCCGGCGCGGCGCTGTCGTCGGGTACCGAAATTATCAAGCGCCTTGACCGCCCGCAAGAAGTGGATATTTCTGAAGCCGAGCGCATCGTGGCGGTCGGCCGCGGCGTGCGCGATCAGCGCGGGCTTGAATTGGCCCGGCGGCTGGCCCGCGCACTGGATGCGCAGCTGGCCTGCTCGCGCCCCATGGTAGAAAGCGGCGCTTTTGATCCCCGCCGCCAAATCGGCCTGTCCGGGCGCACCGTCAAGCCCTCGCTGCTCATCGCGCTGGGCATTTCCGGCTCCGTGCAGTTTGCCGCCGGCATGGGCGGCGCCGAATGCATCATTGCCATCAACCAGGACGCGGCCGCCCCCATCATGCGTTTGGCGCACATTGCCGTTGAGGGCGATTTATACCAGATTCTTCCTGCGCTTTTGGAGCGCATTGAGAAAGGAGAGGCCACCCATGCTTAACCGTGTACAGCCGCAGGATGTCGAATACTTCCGCGGGCTGATCCCCGCCGAACGCCTGCTTGTGGGAGCGGACATCGGCAGCGATTACAGCCATGACGAGCTCGAAGGCGTGCACCGTTCTCCTGATCTTGTCATCCGCGCCATTTCCACCGAAGAGGTGTCGCGCGTGCTTGCCTATGCCAACAAGCGGTGTCTGCCCGTGGTAACCCGCGGCTCGGGAACCGGGCTGGTCGGCGGCGCCGTTGCCATTGAAGGCGGCATTTTATTGGAAACCACACTGATGAACGCTATTTTAGAGCTGGACGAGCGCAACTTCACCGTCACAGTACAGGCTGGCGTATTGCTCATGGATCTGAGCAAATATGTCGAAGAGCGCGGCTTTTTCTACCCGCCCGACCCGGGTGAAAAATCGGCGACACTGGGCGGCAATATTTCGACCAATGCCGGCGGCATGCGGGCCGTCAAATACGGGGTGACGCGCGATTATGTGCTGGCCCTGCGGGCCGTGCTGCCCGACGGCAGCGTTGAAGTCTTTGGGGGAAAGGTGGTCAAAAACAGTTCCGGCTATTCCCTGAAAGATCTTTTAATCGGAGCCGAAGGCACGCTGGCCGTCATTACCGAGGCCACGCTGCGCCTTTTACCGCTGCCCGCCGAAAACATCAGCCTGCTGTGCCCCTTTCCCTCGTTCCACCAGGCCATTGCCGCTGTGCCAGAGCTGCTGCAGCTGGGAGTCGACCCCACGGCGGTCGAGTTCTTCACGCGGGATGTCATCGCTCTGGCCGAGGATTTTCTCGGCAAGCGTTTCCCCAAAATCGGAACTGACGCCGCCCTGCTTCTGACCTTTGACGGCAGCGACGCCGCCGAAGTCGAGGCACGCAGCGAAAAGGCGGCACGGTTGTGCCTGACCCTGGGCGCGCCGGACGTCTTTATCGTCGACACGGACGAGCGGAAAAGCGCCGTCTGGTCGGCGCGCGGCGCTTTTCTGGAAGCCATTAAGGCCGGAGCGGTACAGATGGACGAGTGCGATGTCGTAGTTCCCCGCGCCAATATCATCCCATTTGTCGAGCGGGTAGAGCAGCTTTCGCGCGAACTCGATATGCGTATCCCCTATTTTGGTCATGCCGGCGATGGTAATTTGCATATTTACCTGTGCCGTGACGGACTTTCAAAAGATGCCTTCGAGCAAAAGCTTGGTCAGGGTTTTGCTGTGCTGTACGAAAAGGCGGCCGAGCTCGGCGGAATGGTTTCGGGCGAACACGGCATCGGCTGGGCCAAGCGCGGCTACCTGGAAGATCGGCTCGGGCCTTTGCAGGTCGCCCTTATGGCCCGCGTCAAGGCCGCGTTTGACTCCAACGGCATTCTCAACCCCCACAAGGTGTGTACCTGATGGCGCCGCTTTTTATTCCCGTCGCTCCGCCGGGTCTGATGGCCAAAATCATCGGCCAGTTCAAGGACAACATTGCCGCGGGCCGGCTGCAAAAGGGCGATAAACTGCCTGGCGAACGACAGATGGCAGAGATGCTCGGCCTGTCGCGCGCCACTGTGCGCGAGGCGCTCAAAGCCCTTGAAATGCTGGGCCTGGTGCGCAGCAGCCACGGATCGGGCAATTATCTGGCCGACGACGTGGGCGATGCGCTCGGCGTTCCTCTTTCCATCATGTTCACGATGGAAAAGTGCAGTCTGACGCAGACCTTTGAGCTGCGGCGCGGCATCGAGTTTTCGACGGCCGGGCTGGCCGCCCGCAATGTGACGCCCGACGCAGCCGAACGAATGATGTCCCTGTGCCGCCAGCTTGAAGAAAGCGCCGACGAGCTGGAAAAGCTCTGTTTTGACCAGCAGCTGCATTTTGAAATCGCCCTGGCCTCGCGCAATTCTCTGCTGCTGGTATTGCTCAACGCCTGCGAAGGGCTCATTCAGGAACATATTCAGGATTCCCGCGCCCGCATTGTCCGGCGTCAAAAAACCGAAGAACAGATCAATGCCCAGCACCGCGAGCTGGTCAGCGCCATTGCCCAGCACGATGCTGAACGCGCCGAAAACGCTATGCTGCGGCATATGCGGCTGATTGCCGACAACACACTGACCAATGAATAAGCCGTCGTACGGTGACGCTGTTCCCGCCCGGCACCCGTTTGAGTCCTCTGCTGGACGAGCAGCGGAGCCGGTTTGACGGACTGGCGGAGGGCTTGCCCCTCTGATGGCGCAAAGAATGGGCGGGAGATCATCTCCCGCCCATTGGCTTATTGGACCAGATTTTCAACGAAGCGCATGAGAATGGTAGCGACCTGGGCGCGAGTGGCGTTGCCCTGGGGAGCCAGGGTGCCATCGCCCATTCCACCGATCAAGCCGTTTCTTACGGCCCAGCCCATGGCCTCCGCCGCGTAGCCGCTCACGCTGTCAACGTCAGAGAAACGATTCAGACTGGTGCTGCCAGAGGTGCCGTAGCCCATCACGTTCGCATAGCGGTATAGGATGGCAGCCAGTTGTTCGCGGGTGATGTTGTCGTTTGCCCCGAAATTCCCGTCGCCGTAACCGCCCACGATGCCGTTTTCCGCCATCCAGTGGATGCCGTTAGCATACCAGGAGCCGGGGACCACATCCTCAAAACTTTCTGTAAAGGTGTGGTTCGGGGCATCTTCAAATCTGTGGAGGACCACCGCAAGCATACCGCGGGTCATGGGGGTGTCCGGGCTGAAGGTGGTGGCGGAGGTCCCCCCAAACATTTCGTGAGCCGTGGCAAAGTCAATGGCGTCCTCAGCCCAATGGCCGTATGTATCGTCGAAGTCTTTGCTGTTATCCACGATCTTCACCGTTGCACCTGTTTCCAGCGTAAGAGTCAAGCCGCCGTCCAGGGCGACGGACTTCTTCACCACGGTTTCTGTGCCGTCCTCGTTCACGATCACTGCTACGGTGCCGGGGGCAGTGTTCTCTGCCGGGATCGGGATCTCCACCTTGACCGCGCCGGCGCTCCTGGGCAGGTCGATCTCTACGAAGGAGGCGTCCTCGCTGTCGTAAGAAACGGGGATTTCAGGGATTGGCAGGGTCACGGCCCCGCCCTCTTCCTGCGCCGCGCTGACGGCACGGCTGGACAGGCTGACCTCTGCTTTGGTGCGGCCGTCTGCGTCGGTGACCGCGCTGGCGGAAGTGCCGTCGGCCTGCTCCACGCTCACCTCACGGGAGCCGTCCGGGTTCTCCACCACTGCGGTCTCGTTGCCGTCAGCGTCGGTGGTCGTGGTGGTCACGGTGCCGTCTTTCCTGGTCTCCACCATTTCAGATGAGCCGTCTGCATATTCGGTGGTCTGGGTAACCGTGTCTGTCCGTTCATTGGTGACGGTGGTAATCGTCGTACCGTCCGGATACTCTGTTGTTTCCGTCACCGTGTCCATGCGGTTATTGGTGACTGTGGTCGTTTTGGAACCGTCCGGGTTGGTGACGGTTTCCGTCGTGGTGCTGGAAGAAGAGCTGCCGCTGCCGGGACGGCTGGAGGAACTGCCGGTGCTCTTACGGGTCACTTCCACCTGGCAGGTGTCCGTATAAGTCTTTTCGCCCACAGCTGCCGTCGCGGTAAAGGTATAGGTCTCGCTGGCGTTGGGCAGGGTGACGGACCAGGCGCCGTCTGCACCCTTGGTGGGATTGTATGCCGTGTGATCGCAGGTCACGCTGACCTCAGCACCTTCCGGGGCGTTGGCAATGGTAAGGGTCACAGTTCCGCCGCCGGTGAAAGAGTCGCGGCTGGCGGTGATGGTGAGCTCAGCAACAGTGTAAGTCGCCGTGGCCACCTTGCTGATCAGATTATTTTTCACTGCGATTGCTTTCACAGTGGTGTCCCCGGTGATTGTGAAAGGCTCGCTGTACGCGCTGCCGCTCGTGGTGGGTTCACTGCCATCGAGGGTGTAATAGATAACGGCACCTTCATCTCCCGAACCCGCAGAAATTGTGACGGTCTGTGAATCCGTGAATGTTGCGCCGCCTGCGGGGGAAAAGACGGGGACATCAGGCGCAAGGCCGTCCCGCCATGTGGTCAGGGTGGCAGTCAGGGCGGGGGCGTTGGGGTTGTTTTCTGCGGCGCTGACATCCAGCCCCTGAGCTTTCAGAAAATCAAAGGGGGATTCCGATTCTTCCTCTGCCAGCAACGAGGCACTGAACAGAGAGACAGCTTCCTGTGTTTCAGCTGGAATACTTGTTGTAACACATGTCTGGAGCAGTTTAGCTACCTGGAAGTTGGACACCGGGGTATGGGGGTGGAAGGTGGTGTCCGATGTGCCGCTGATGATCCCCCGCTCATAGAAAAACTTGATTGCCGCTACCTGCTCCTCTGTGCAGCCAAACAAATCAGTGAAAGGCATTTCATCTGTTTTTGTCGCAGCAAGTTTGGACAACTCCGGCTGGAATTTCTTATAGAACTCCACCGTCATCTCCGCCCGCGTAGTAGAGCCGGATTCGGTACAATCGATAAAGGCATTCTTGTTCGCCGCATAGTCGGTTAGGAATGTGTTTACTTCCGCAACGGAAATATTTTCTCCGCCCTTAAACTCGCTACTGGCAGTGCTACTCATCAGACCAGCACCGTAAAGGCAGTTGACGGCAGGGGCGTACCAGGGCTCCAGTGTATCACTAAATTGGGCCGTCATCGCCGTTTTATTGCTCCGAGAGCCGGTGGCCCGCCACAGCACTACCGCAAATTCGCCCCAGGTCACAGTACCGGATGGGTTGAACGTAGTCGCGGTCGTTCCGCTGATGATTTTGGCTTTGTATAGGGCGATAATCGCATTATGCTGGTCTTGTGTTACTCCGTTTTCTCCTTCGGAAACTCCTATATCGGTAAACTCCGGCTCTGTGCCGCCGCCAGCCATGCTTTCGATGTCTGTTTTAAGGCTTTCATGTTCGTAGACCATCTCCGCCATCTGGGCACGGGTAATGTCATTTTCCGAGGTCACAGATGTGCCGCCACTCAGTGTATCTCCACCGGTTTCGGTATTGTCTTCGGTTTCGGTGTTACCGTCGCCGGTTTCGCCGTCAGTTGTTTCGGCTCCCTCGTCGCTTGCCAGCGCCGCTGTGGGCAGCAGTCCTGCCGCCAAAACCAGAGCCAGCAAAAGCGCCAGCCATCTTTTTCTTCGC
>CALWJQ010000023.1 GCA_944381055.1 uncultured Clostridia bacterium
TTCAGCTCCGCCTCCGTATGCTGGTTGGGATGGCTGTGTGGCCGCCGGGACTGGCAGGCCAGAGACTGCACGGTCCCATCCCAGCGGGCCTTCCAAAAGTAGATGTATGATCGGCTCTTGTTGTACTTCCGGCTGGCTCGGTTCACGCCGTATTTCTCCGCGTACTTCATCAGGGATTGCCTGTATGCCATGTCCTGTGTTATACTCTTTCTCATGAAGGATATGGCCCCCTCTCGTTCAGTTGTTGTCTCGCAACTCCAACTATAACCGATGAGGCCTTATCCTTCATCCTTTTTTATTCAACTGTCCAAGATGTATTGTACTCCTACACGTTTGCCGAGCGCTGCCTGCCCAAAATCCTTGACAACCCACGGTTCGCATGATATAATATCAAAGCCGCATTGAAAGGGCTGTAACGGGTTTTGCGATCCGGCCCCCAGAGCGCGACTCTGAAAAAAGGAGGATATGGATTATGTACGCAGTCATCGTCACCGGCGGCAAGCAGTTCAAGGTCGCTGAAGGCGACACCATCTATGTCGAAAAGCTCGGCGTGGAGGACGGAGCCAAGGTCACTTTTGACAATGTTCTGCTCGTTGAAAAGGACGGGAATGTCCTGGCGGGCAGCGCCGCTTCGGCCGCTAAGGTTGAAGGCACCGTTGTCAAGACCGGCAAGCAGAAAAAGATCATGGTCTTTAAGTACAAGGCCAAAAAGAACTACCGTCGCCGTCAGGGCCATCGCCAGCCCTATACAAAGGTCACCATCGACAAGATTGAGGCCTGAGTTTTTGTTGAACGAGTTTGTCAAAACGGAGGTGTAAACCACATGGCACATAAAAAAGGTATGGGCTCGACCAAAAACGGCCGTGATTCCGAGTCTAAACGCCTGGGCGTTAAGCGCGCCGACGGTCAGCATGTGCTGGCCGGCAATATTCTGGTCAAGCAGCGCGGCACGAAGATTCATCCCGGCGCCAACGTGGGCCGCGGCAGTGACGACACCCTGTTTGCTCTGGTCGAGGGCAAGGTCGCCTTTGAGCGCCTGGGCCGCGACCGCAAAAAGGTTTCGGTTTATCCCGTCCAGTAACCGCATCAGAAACGGCTGCGTGAGCAGCCGTTTTTTCTGCTTTTTGCCATTGATTTTGAAAAATGAGGTGAGAGCGTGTTTGTCGATCTGGTGACCATTTTTATTAAAGCCGGGCGCGGCGGCGACGGCCGCGTTTCCTTTCACCGTGAAAAATATATCGCTGCCGGCGGCCCGGACGGCGGCGACGGCGGTCGCGGCGGCAACGTCGTTTTTGTCGTGGACGACCACATGGCCACCCTGCTTGACTTCCGCATGAAGCGCAAATACGAGGCCGCAAACGGCGAGATGGGCGGCACCAAGCGCTGCACGGGAAAGGATGGGCAGGATATTGTCATCCGTGTGCCGCGCGGCACCCTGATCCGCGACGCTGAAAGCGGCGCCTTGATGCATGATATGTCGGACGACCGGCCCTATGTCGCGGCGCGCGGAGGGCGGGGCGGCTGGGGAAACGCCCGGTTTGCCACACCGACGAGGCAGGCGCCGCGCTTTGCCAAACCTGGGCAGGACGGCGACGCACGCAAGGTGGTGCTTGAGCTTAAACTGATCGCCGACGTGGGGCTCATCGGTTTTCCCAATGTGGGGAAAAGCACTCTGCTGTCGGTTATCTCGCGGGCGCGTCCCAAAATCGCAAACTACCACTTTACAACCCTGACCCCCAATCTCGGCGTCGTCTATGTCGATGAAGGCGCGTCTTTTGTCGCGGCCGACATTCCGGGCATTATCGAAGGAGCGGCCGAGGGCGCCGGCCTGGGGCATGATTTTTTGCGCCACATCGATCGCTGCCGCCTTTTGGTGCATGTTGTCGATGTTTCAGGCAGCGAGATGCGTGACCCGGTCGCCGACCTGGACGCCATCAATGAAGAGCTGCGCGGGTACAGCGAGACGCTGGCCGGCCGGCCGCAGATTGTAGCCGCCAACAAAAGTGACATTCTGCCGCCGGGCAGCGACAACCTTGAGCGTCTGCGCGCCCGCTGCAGCGAGCTGGGCTTCCCGCTGTATGAGATTTCGGCGGCGACGCAGCAGGGCGTGGACGTGCTGGTGCGCGCCGTGTGGCGGGCTCTGTCCGCGCTGCCGCCCGTCACCGTCTATGAAGACGAGATGTCGGTCGACGAACCCCCGGCTCTCACTGAGCGCGACATTCAGATCGAGGTGCGCGACGGCGTTTACTGCGTCTCGGGCGCATGGCCGGAAAAGGTCATTCAGTCGGTTAACTTTGACGATTATGAATCGCGCATGTACTTCGAGCGCGTCCTGCGCCGCGCCGGTGTGTTTGACATGCTGGAAAAAGCCGGCGTACAGGAAGGCGATACCGTCGACGTCTGCGGCTGCCAGTTTGAGTACGTCTATTAAATAGACGCCCTGAGGGGCAGGAAAAACCGGGCGCGGCGTCATAGCCGTCAAGAGCGCGAAGCGCCGTTTTGCTGCTGTACGGCATGAAAAAAGCGGGCAAGAGGTCAAAGACTTCTTGCCCGCTTTCTGCAAAAGGGACGTACGCTTATTTCTTCATTTCGGCGATGTAAGTGCCGACAGCCTTGCCCAGCTCGACGTTGGCGCCGCAGGCCTTGAGCGAACGCTCGACAGCCGACAGAGCAACGATCATGTCGTTTTCAGTGGCATTGCCCATGTGGCCGATGCGGAAAGCCTTGCCGGCGTAAGCGCCCAGGGCGCCCGCAACGACAACGCCTTCATCCAGCATGGCGGCGCGGAACTTGGCGTCGT
>CALWJQ010000024.1 GCA_944381055.1 uncultured Clostridia bacterium
GCCGAAAAAAATGGCGCAGCAGCCAGCCATACCGATGTCGGTTTCGGACTTTAAAAACAGTACGATGAGCTTTTCCAGCTCTTCGTTCCCCGGCACACGCTTTAAAGTGGGCATGTTCTCACCAGAACTTTGAAAGCACTGCTTTCGCCATGCTTATTCTCTTACGACTTCAAAAAGCTCAGGCGGGTAAAGGTATCCCGGCGTATCGTCGTCATCGTCATTATCTTCATCGACAATGCGATACCAGCCGCGCTCCACACTCAAAACGTCATACACTTTCCCATGAATCAGCGTTGCAGCGCCGGTCTTTCCTGTAAACCTAACTTTCATTGTCAAACCACTACTTCAAAACTTGCGGCAGGATACAGGTAGCCTTTCAGTTCGCTCCCGTCATCGTCATCATCTTCCAAAGCAATACGAAACCACTGTGTCCCCGCCGGCCCTGTTTCTATCGAGATAACATCATAAACCTCGCCATTTTTCAAGGACAAAGGGTCTGTTTCCCCTAAAAATCTTGCTTTCACTTTCGCCACCTCTTTACTCTTGCTCCTACCATCCCAACACTGGGTCCCTGAAACCAATGAACTTCTGCTGTTTTTGTGTCTCCATGTTCCCCGGCGCACGCTTTAAAGTGGGCATCAGGATTCTCCCAGCTTTGTTACCAGGCCAACAGCCAGCTTCCCCCTCGGCGTCAGTTCTTCTAAGCTGTTCGATTCCTCGACTTCAATGTCGCACGCGGCTTCCCAGATATCGCCCAAAACCTCTTCCCGATTTTCCTCTTCCTGCGCGTCTATTTGAAGCACTGTGCGGATAAAAACCAGTTCTTCCTTTGTAAACTTCATTTCGCACCTCGTCTTTTCATAACCGATACCACTGTCCCATTGTGAAAGTTAACGACCACGCGGATTTTGTCCTTGTCGTACTCTCGACAGGCAGGGTCTCTTTTAGACGGATTGGGTGATGACTTCATTGCGTTTTGGATTTGCCCCGGTGAGATCCCCCGCTGCGCAGCCCGGTCATACGCATGTTGGCTAATGCTTCTGACCGTCACACCATCGCTCGTTTTTTCCCCGAGAAGTAGATTATCATACCGCTTTCGCTCTGTCTTGTCAAGGGTCAAATCCCCGTTCTTTTTGCGGGTGAACCCGGTCGGCTTTTTGTCAGCCCCTGGCATCTTCCCTTCGGCAAAACGGCCGTTTTTCTCGCGCGGCTGGCCGGGATAATCCATCGCCACGGCGTCCCGCGCGCCTGCCTCAAAAGGGCCCTGTACCTTTTCCCCGGCTCCTCATAGCCCAGGCCCGCCAGCGGGTCGCGCAATGCTGTTACATTCTGATACGTTTTCCCGGCGTTAGCCGCGATTTCCTCGTCCGTGATGCTGCCGAACATGCCGGTCTCGTCCTCGAGCTTTTTCAGCTTTTTTACGGCGGCATTTTGAACAAAGCCTCTGATGCGTCAAATTCCGGATGTTTCTGAATCGCATAGCGAGTCATCTGCAAATCGGTTCAGATCCATTTCCAACACCTGCGCAATGCGCACACAGACAACGAACGCCGCGTTCACCGCTCCCCGCTCGATCTGCTGATACCAACGCGTCGAAATACCGACCCGCTCGGCCACTTCTTCCTGTGTCCAGCCACGGGCTTTGCGTACTTTGCGCACTTCCATTCCAAATTGTCCAGCGATGTTTGCCATACCGAATCCTCTCTTTACAAAAATATGCACGGTTCCCTGCGCCTGCATGTAAAAAGCGCCTGTTTTATCTTTTGTTCCGTTGGAATGCACGTAACCTGTCATATAGATTATATAATAAGTTTGTTTTGAATTCCATATTTATCTTTAAATGGAAAGTATTGTATGGCAAAAAAGCAAACCCCAGGATCGGTTTTCCAATCCTGGGTTTTTAAGCGCTTTAACTTTGGCACAGGATGGATTCTGTCCCTTGCTTTCCCTCTCTTGACACAGAATAGCTTTTATGACAACATGAAGCCAACTTCATATAAAGTTCGCTTCATGTGCCAAAGGAAAAATGCGTTTGAAAATCATGGTCCGTGAATTGCGCACTGCCGCAAAAATGACGCAGCAGCAACTGGCCGATCGGGTTCATGTATCGTGCAGAACCATTATTTCCATTGAAAAAGGACAGTACAGCCCTTCTCTGATGCTGGCATACCGGATTGCGCAGGTTTTTGCGTGAGCGTTGAAGAACTGTGCAGTCTGAAAGAAAATCAAGAAAACGAGGATCAACGATATGAAAATTGATAATAAAAAGCCTGCTTCCGGGCATTTTCCGGTTTCCATAAACTCTCACGGTTTTGTGCCCGCCGGTGTGTTTGACTTTCAAGCCTTTCTCCGTTATACTGAAAGAGTGTTTTTATTTTCGCCCGCGTTTGGCCTTGGCCGGCGCGGGCGTTTTTCGTTCGCTTACAGATACCTGCCCGTAACGCTGCCGGGGTTTTGGGCGATTTCGTCCGGTGAGCCTGCCGCGACAATCTTTCCGCCCGCTTCCCCGCCGCCCGGCCCCATGTCAATGACATAATCGGCGCTTCGGATGACGTCCAGGTCATGCTCAATGACCACGACGGTTCCGCCGTAGCTTATCAGGGTTCGGAATACATCCAGCAGTGTCTGCACATCAAGCGGGTGCAGCCCGATGGTCGGTTCGTCAAAAACAAACAGCGTGTCCGACTGTTCCCGCCCCATCTCGCTGGCCAGCTTCAGCCGCTGCGCTTCGCCGCCGGACAGGCTGGGCGTGGCTTCGCCCAGCGTCAGGTAGCCCAGCCCAAGATCTTGAAGCACCTGTAAGCGCTGCCGCACGACTTTCCAGTCCGCACAGGCTTTGAGCGCCGTATTGATGTCCATCGCCATCAGATCGGGCAGCGAACAGGCCCCCAGCGGGCCCTGGCAGCGCGCTTTGTCCGCGTCTTTTGCGTAGCGCGACCCCCGGCATTCCGGGCAGGGGATCTCGACGTCGGGCAAAAACTGCACGTCCAAGCTGACGACGCCGGTGCCGTCACACACCGGGCAGCGAAGCCTGCCCGTATTATAAGAAAAATCCCCCGCTTTAAAGCCCAAAGCCCTGGCTTCCGGCGTCCGGGCGTAGATTTTGCGCAGATCGTCATGCACGTTGGCATAAGTCGCCACTGTGGATCGAACGTTGATGCCGATGGGTGTGGCATCGATCAGGCGGACGCGCTCAATCCCGCCCGGGTCGACATGCATGACATGCCCGGGCAGTTTTTTGCCCGCAATAGCCGCTTCCAGCCCGGGAACCAGGCTTTCCAGCACCAACGTCGTCTTTCCCGAGCCTGAAACCCCTGTCACAACGGTCAGGCGGCCTTTGGGAATGTCCGTCTCGAGCGGTTTGACGGTGTGGATCGCTCCGGACGACAGGTGGATCCGCCCGCTTTCAAAGACGCTGACGCCCTGCCGCCGCACCGGACGGCGGCCGCCCGGCGTAAGAAAGGGAGCGATCACCGACGCGGCATTCGCCCGGACGTCCTCTATCGTCCCCTCGGCAATGACCCGTCCGCCCTGTACGCCGGCCTGCGGCCCCATTTCAATCAGCCAGTCGGCTTCGGACAAAATCTGCGTATCGTGGTCGACCAGCAAAACCGAGTTGCCGTCGGCCACCAAATCATGCATGACCCGGGTCAGGCCCGCGATGTTGGACGGGTGCAGCCCGATCGAGGGCTCGTCGAGCACATACAACACCCCCGTGGTCCGGTTGCGCACGGCGCGGGCCAGCTGCATCCGCTGGCGTTCGCCCGTTGACAGCGTAGAGGCCGAGCGATCCAGCGTGAGATACCCCAGCCCCAATTCCATCAGGCGCGCGGCCGCGGTTTGAAACGATTCGCAGATGCTCTGCGCCATGGGCCGCATGTCTCCGGGCAGACTGTCCGGCACACCGCCGACCCAGCCGACCAGGGCCTCGAGCGTCATCTGGCAGGCGCGATCCAGGCTGATGCCGCGCAGCAGCGGCGCCCGCGCAGCCTGGGACAGGCGCGTGCCGCCGCAGTCGGGGCAGACGTCTTCCCTGAGGAATTTTTCCACCCGCTTCATGCCTTTTTCGTCCTTGACTTTGGCCAGCGCATTTTCGACGGTGTAGACGGCATTATAATATGTGAAGTCGAGCTCGCCCGCCTGGTTGGAATTTTTCGCCTTGTAAAAGATGTGCTTCTTTTCCGGTGGGCCGTTATAGACTATATCTTTTTCCCGATCGGTCAGCATATAAAACGGGACGTTTGTACGCACCCCCATCTCGCGGCAGACATCGGTCATCAGCGACCACATCAGCGAATTCCACGGGGCGACCGCCCCTTCGTCGATGCTCAGGGATTCGTCGGGCACAAGCGAGGCGCGGTCCACCGTGCGCACGACGCCGGTCCCGCCGCAGGTACGGCAGGCCCCCTGGCTGTTAAACGCCAGCTCTTCAGCGCTCGGCGCGTAAAAATGCGAACCGCATTCCGGGCACACGAGCTCCTGCCCCGCGGCGACCGCCAGCGTCGGCGGCAGGTAGTGCCCGTTGGGGCAGCGGTGGCTGGCCAGACGCGAAAACATCAGCCGCAGGCTGTTTAAAAGTTCGGTTCCCGTGCCAAAGGTGCTTCGGATTCCCGGGACACCGGGGCGCTGGTGCAGCGCCAGCGCCGCCGGGACATACAAGACTTCGTCTACGTCGGCTTTGGCCGCCTGCGTCATGCGCCGGCGGGTATAGGTCGACAGCGCTTCGAGATAGCGCCGCGACCCTTCGGCGTACAGGACGCCCAGCGCCAGCGACGATTTTCCCGATCCCGACACGCCGGCAATGCCGATGATTTTGTTCAGCGGCACGCTGACATCGATGTTTTTCAGGTTGTGAACCCGCGCCCCTTTGACCTCGATGGCACGGGGCGCGCCTGCTGTATGTTCCGGCATAACGGTACTCTTCCTTTGTCATCTGTTTTTCCGTGCCCTGTTATCATATCACATTCCCGCTTTGCCGTCCACGCCGGCCGTGATGGACCGTATTTTGCCCAAGCTGTCTTCCCTGCCAGTGATTTTGGATCAAAAAACACAGACCCCGGATGAGCCGGGGCCTGTGCCGCATTTCATGTCCGCAGCCGGAAGGTCCGGGGCGCGAACTTGTAGACCAGGATGCTGGCCGCGATGGAATAAATCACACAAAAAGATATGCACATCGCGCCGAATGCCAGGATGGGCATACGGACGTTGATCAGGGCGTAGCAGACCACATAGGTGAGCGACATCACGATGCGGTAGGTTCCGCTCTTGATCTCCGTCCCCGCCGTGTAGGGCTGCAGCAGGTAGTAGACGGTCAGGTAGTGGATGGAAAAGAAGGCGCTCATGGCGAGGATGGTGACCACCAGCACCACATAGTTGAGGGGGTTGTCCGTCCCGCCGGAGACATAGAGGATCAGCGCCAAGCCGCACCCGATCACCAGGGCCGGTACAGCGTTGATCTTCACGATCTCCCGCAGCCGGATCTGGAACAGCTTGAGGACGAACCCGGGCTGCTTGTAGAAAGAGTAGGTCAAAAGGCTGTGGTCGCAGTTCATAAACAGCGCCTGGGTAAAGCTGGTGCCCCGGTTGATCAGATACATGATAAAGGCGAAATACGGCAGCCACGTCATGACCATCTCATTGATGTCCGCCTTGGTACCAGGCTGCATCACCATGAGCAGCACAGCGCCGCAGCAGATGATCGTGCACACATAGGTGATGCGCAGGGCGGATTTCCAGAGGATCTTCCG
>CALWJQ010000025.1 GCA_944381055.1 uncultured Clostridia bacterium
GGCAGCGTTTCTTTGCTCCGCCGCTGTTTTGCATCGGCTGTCCATCATTTCATTGGCTTTGGTGAACAACTCGTCATCCACGATCTGCAGCTGCGGCATATATTCCGACTTGGCTGCCCTTGTAATAATGTAACCGGTATATCCCTCGTGTTGAATCAGACGACGGATATTGCATGACTGGAATTTAGCGCCCTGCCGGGTGCGCAGGCCACGTTCATTGAGCATCCGGGCAATTGCATAACCGCTGGCTCCTTCGTTAGCCACCTTTTCAAACACTTCCCGCACCCAGGCAGCTTCCTCTGGCTCGACCTCCAGATCTTTGACCGGCTGGTCGCGCTTATTGACCCGCCCTTTGTTCACGGCACGATATCCGTATGGCACAAAGCCCCCGGCATAGTGCCCACTCGAAACGATTTGACGGATGCGGTCGCGGGTGCGCATCGAGGTTTTCTCGCTCTCCCCGGCCGCCTGCCAGAAACGAATGTAATTCATCAGCTTGTCACCATGGCTCTCGATGCGCTGTTGGCCCTCATGGGTGCTCCACATCTCAATGCCGTGCTGAACAAACCACTCCAGCACGAACGGCGTCTCGCTCTCGATTCGTCCCAGCCGGTCGAACATGTAGACCAGCAAGACGTCAAATTCCTTGTGGCTGGCGGCTGTGCGCAGTTCCTGGATCACATCCCGCTTGCTGGCGGAGACTTTGGAGCCGGAAACACCTTTTTCAGCCTTTTCCATCACTACCCGCCAGCCCTGCTGCTGGGCAAACTTGCGGCAGGCGATCTTCTGCATCGGGATGTCGTCATGATCGACCTGGCCTTTGGTGGAGACCCGGTATTCCAGCGCAGCACGTTTGGCATCCACAGGCAGGCGGCATTGCAATGCCGTAAAGTAGGCATCGTCCAGCCACTGCTGGTCAGCCTGCGAGATCTCGATTTGTTCTCCGAGTTGGTTTGTATAAATCATCGTCTATTCCTCTGTTTTACTGCGTCACGGGCCTTTTCCGTCATCACAACCATACTATAGAACGCGCTGAATAGCTATCACCATAACGGAGAAAGGTCGCCCTGATTTGCGGCAAAAATTGACGGTTTACCCATCGCAAACAGCAAAAGCTGCCGGGAGCGCCTCTGTTTGAAAGAAGCTGCTCCCGGCTGCTTGTTTATTGTGCAGTGCGCGTTTTGCGTTCAGCGTAGGCACTCATGATCAGATCGGTAACATTTTTCATGGTTTCCGGGTTATCCTCCCTGGCAAACACGACTGTCACATTACAGCCATTGATGACCGTTTCCACTTCCGTTCTGCCATCCGGCAGTTCTTTTACCGTTTTCATGCGTATGTTCTCCCTTAACTCATAAGGCTTTTCTACCTTATTATAATAGAACACCGTCCAGGCCGTGCCGGTACAGGTCATAGCGAAGTTCACTTTCCGTCGTGGTCACAGTAACATCATGCTTCTGGAACATCCGCAGCAGCCATCCCAGCCATTGCCGGTGGACAGCCAACTGTGACAGGCGCGGCACGACTACGACATCTATCCGCCGGGAACGTACTGCTCGAATCAGAGCAAATAGTCCCGGCCTCCAAATGCAGCGTCTGCCACACAGATCTTCGCTGGTGCCGATCACTTCCAGGCCCTGCCTCTGTGCGTCCTGCAAAGTCTCCAGTTTCTGTTCTGCCAGCCGGTGACGATCTCGCGATATGACGTATACCCAGGCGCGGGGATAAAACAGTACACGTTCTTTTTCCTGATGCATTACCATTTTTTCTCCTGCTCATTCGTCCGTTTCATCATAGCCGGGCAGCACCATCCAATGACGTCCTCCCGGTTCGATCCATTGCCCGTTATTCGCCCCAAAGGTATGGATACCATATTGCAGCAACGACATGAGCAACCCGTCCAGTTCCGCCTGCCCGCAGTGCAGATGTTCTACATCTACGACCAGCAGCACATCCGCCTCACCGTCCGCAGCGGCACGCATCAGGTCCACCATGCCGGGCCGCAGCGAAATCGGCTGCGCTTCGCTTCCGGCCTGCGCAAACAGTTCCACTACACAGGGCCATTGCAGTTTACGCAGGGCGCGGTGGCAGATCAGTTGCTGCTGCCGCATGGTCAGGTCAGAGTCCTTGGTTTCCTGGATAAAGCAGATCGCGTTCATGATGATTCCTCCGTTGTATGATCCTGTTCGTGATTTTGAATTGGGTGTAAAAAATACTCCGGGCTTTTGTGTGCCCGCAGGAATGGTTCGATATCCTTGATTTTGGTTGTGACCGGGATGCCGGCGGGCAAAGCCTCCAGCACAGCCTGATGGTATCGCCCGCCGGGTGCAGCCCGCGGGTCGAGGATGGCGACCGCGCAGCTGTCGGTTTCGGTGCGGATAGCCCGACCGAACCCCTGCCGCAGTTTCTGCTGCATTTCCGGCACGATTTCAGCTTGTATGTAGGCGTGCAAGTCGCCATACTGCTCCCGTCGGGCCTCCCGTACCGGGTCGGGCACCGGGAACGGCAGCCGCACGATCACCAGCAATGAGACCATATCACCCGGGAAGTCCATACCTTCCCAGCAAGGGCCACCCGCAAGCAGCACACCGTTTGGCATCTGCTTGAACTGTTCCACCACAGCCTGCAATCCGCGCCGCGCCTGCAGAATGGGAAAATCCAGTGTCCCTTTCAGCAATTCATACACTGTCCCCATCTGCTCATAAGAAGTGAACAATACAAGCGCATGCCCATTCGCCGCTTCCACAAGCTGTTGGATTTGTCTGGCGGCCTGCTCATTATTCGTTTCGCCGCGACTCTTTGGGTTGTATATGCTGGGAAATACCAGCAAGCAGTTTTGCTGGTAATGAAACGGGGATGGAACACGCAGTGTACGCAGGGGTACACCACGCTCCAATCCCAGTTGCCGTTTGGTATTGGAGAACCCATCCCCGGCTGCCAATGTGCCAGACGTGAGGATGGCTGGTTTTCCCCGACTCCACAGCGTATTGTAGAGACATTCAGGCAAGTCTTTTGGCACAGCGTTCAGTGAGACCATTTTCTCCCCCTCGTCAGGCACAGTCGCATATTCCACATAGCGGATTGACTGGTCATCCGGCCTCAAAAACCGTTGCACCAGTTCGGCGGTCTGCTGCAATGCGCGCTGCAACGGGCGCGAAAGTTTTCCACAGTTCTGTTGAATACATTCGCGCAGCTGTTGTTCCAAGCGATTGAGCAGCATAAGTTGTTCCTGTTGTGGTGCATAGGGAATTTCCCGCTCCTGACCATGCCGTAAATCGTCAAACGCTGCGACGAGTTCCTTTGTGGTCCGTTTCAATATCTGCGCCTCATGGATCAGATTCTCCCTTGCCAGCCGGTCGGAAAGACGATACAAATCCCCCACCGACAAACTCCGGGTCTGCATCTGCCGGTTGACCTCCGGCAGCTTGTGCGCCTCGTCAATGATGACCGCACCATAGTCCCGCAGCAGCGGGTTCCAACCATTTTGCCGATGAATGGCGTCCGCCAGAAGGTAGTTGTGGTTGCAGACCTGTATCTGAAGCCCGTCGTGCGTAACCTGGTGCAAATACCGCTGGTACCGGCATCGCTGGCGGGCAAGGCAATCCCGCTCACATCTCTCTGGCACGCAGATATGCCGCCGGTCATATCCCGACAGCCCCTGAATTTGATCCAGGTCCAGACAACTGTTTGCCCCTCGGAGCACACGCAGCCGCCGGGCGAATTTCTCCCCTCGCTGTACCAGTTCCCGCTGCCGCTTCAACAGGCGCAAATCGCAGACAAACCGCGCCTTTCCTTTTCGGAGTACGGTCTGTATCGGTTCGTCAATGTATCCATTTTGTATCAAGGCGGAAGATATAAACGGGATGTATTCTTTTAGGATCGCGTCCTGCAGGGCAACACTGGCCGTGGAGATTACGGCCGGCCGGCGAAGAGCCACGGGCCTCTGCTGCATCCACAGGATCACCGCTACCAGATACGCATAGGTTTTTCCCAGGCCGACACCGGCATCGCAAAGAGCGACTTCCTTATTATATAAGGCGTCCAGCATAGTGTGGCACAGCTGTATCTGCCCTTCCCGCACCGCCATACCGGCTTGGGGAAAAACTCTGCGGAATATCCTTTCGGCCTGTTGGTGGGCCAGTTCGTATCCGCTCGGCATTGTCTCGTTCAATCAAAATCACCCCATTTCATTACGGTTGATGGCAAAATAATGCGGCGCAGCGGCTTGCTGCACTGCGCCGCACGGGTTCGACATCAACACATGGGGTTGTTGAAGTCGCTTTAGAAAGAAAGGAAGAAAAAGAAGTAATAACATGCTTGCCATATTTGCCGCTCGCCCCCTGGCCCGGGAACACGGCAGGCGGGCTGCTGGCATACAGCCGCTCACTGGTCAAGGGCGAAGGTCTCGTGATTGCAACCTGGGCCCGGCCACCCCGTCTGACGCGCGGGGCTGCGTTGTTGGCGTATCATTATCCTCCGCCCCAGGTCGTGGCAAAACAGCTTGCCGGAAGTACTTACACTTCGACTGCTTGGGGGACAGATGGTGTTCGCTCGGTGCCATCCGCGCATTATGCTGTAGAACAGCATAGTTGGTTATGCACTGAATGGCACGTCATGGCGCATCTTCCCGTGTTGCTCACTGGGGCAGGTACGTACCTGCCGTGCTGGATATGAAGTTGTCAAAGAGCTGTATGACCGGAAAATTCGGTCACAATAGCGCGAAATCCAGAAGGATACTTTCAGCAATTTCCTGATCATCCGGTTTCAGCTGTGGAATGATGCCTTCAAGAAAATGCGCCTGCGTATCGGTCAGCCGGCGCGGCTCTGAAGCGTATGTGTCCATAATATGTACGCCACCTGTTCCACGTCCTTGCGTGGTATAGATGGGGTATATACTTGCCAAACGGACAATGTCGTTTCGGATCGTCCGCTCGGAAACCTGAAACGATGCTGCCAGTTCGCCGATCCGAACATGCCGTCTGGCGCGAAGCTTTTCCATAATCATATGCCTGCGCCATCCCGCCAGCATGCAGCTCTTCACCTCCTGAGCTTTCGCCCTGGTATGAGCATATCGCAAAAAGCGGCAATTTCCCTTCCGCTTTTATCCAAATTTTTGCTGCGAACTATTGTTTCTCCGTGTATCCGACATAAGAGCCGCTGATGCAGATTACTTTCTCCCCCACAAGCACGCTGTATACTATTACATGAAAGCGTTGTCCCCCTATGCAAAAGCAGCCAACTGTCGTGAATATCCCGGCAAATTGTCAATTAGTACGCCTTGAAGTTTTGGGTAGAATTAGGCACAATCCCGTTTCTAAGCATATTCAGTCTTTAGCTGATTTTTCTGTTAATCCCGGGAAGGCCTCTGTCAACCTTTCTTTCGATCTGATTTCAGCATAGTAGGTAAACCTACAGAACCTAATAAATTTCAAAAATCATCTGTCTTTCTCAGGTTCCTTACTTTGTATTTTCAGTGTCTTTTCGGATTCTATGGAACTCATTCACACTGCAAAAAGCAGAAGCGGCGGAACTCCTTCCTCAATGGAGTCTTCGCCGCTTCTGCCTCGTATTCAGTTACCTGTCGGAATTAGGTTAATCAGTAAAATGGAACTGATGTATAATGGTATTCTTCACCTACCGGGTTACTTCTTTCTGACTATTTTTTTGACCCCTTCAAGTGGGTGTCCGTTGGCGGTGGCCAACAACCCCTCGGCAAGAGAGGCCGGGAAGGCCCCGCCGCTGGAAAGTACCGCCGCTCGCAGCGGCGAATCAGCCCCTGCCATCACCATCATCTTGAAGGTGGGGTTGCTGTAATCCGCCTTGCCACCGAAGCCCTTGGCGATGGTGGATTCTGTACCTTTGAAAGCCTGCATCATTACGAAGGAAAGATCTTTCATCTCCATCGTCGAATATTCCATCGTAAACTTGCCCTTTTCGATAGGAGGGTCATTTTGCAGCACACCGCCATACAGCGCCTCAAATTCAGCGTCGGTAGGCAGGTCTTGCAGCGTCTCGTACCAGCTGCCGTCCTGCCAGGCGGGGGCGGGCACGGCCTCGCCGGCCACCTCAATCTGCTCCCGCAGGCGGATGTCGGCGCTGGAAGCGCCCACCAGCACGCCGTAGCGCCCGGCAGGGACCTTCCAGCCGCCATCCGACCACACGGCAAAGCTTCGGTCATCCAAGGTGAATTCCACGGTCTTGCTCTCGCCCGGCTCCAGCTCCACGCGGGCAAAGCCCCTCAGCTCTCTGGCCGGGCGGTAGAGTCCTTCTTGCGGTGGGGCGATGTAGAGTTGCACGACTTCTGCTCCAGGTACGTTACCGATGTTTTTGACCACAGCACTCACGGTGCGGTCCGCGACTTTGAGATTGCTGTATTCGAACTGCGTGTAACTCAGGCCGTAACCAAACGGAAAGCGCACCGGCACACCGGCCTTGTCATAATAGCGGTAGCCCACGTAGAGGCCTTCCTTATAGTGGGTGGTCTTTTTGCCAAAGGTCTCGCAGCTGGGCACATCCTCGTACCGCAGCGGCCAGGTTTCCGTCAGCTTGCCGCCGGGGCACACCGCGCCGGTCAGCAGGCGGGCGGCGGCCGCGCCGCCTGCCTGGCCGGGCAGGCCCATGTAGAGCACGGCCTTGACCTTGTCGAGCCACGGCGTTTCGACCGCGCTGCCGCAGAACAGTACCACCACCGTGTTGGGGTTGGCGGCGGCCACCGCCTCGATCAGGCGGATATGCCCCTCCGGCATGGCCATCGTCTCGCGGTCAAAGCCTTCCGATTCATACATCTCTGGCAGGCCAACGCAGACGACGGCGACTTTGGCCGCCGAAGCCGCGGAGGCTGCCTCGGCCAAGTTCTCGTCCGTCACTTTACCGGCGACGTCGCAACCGGGGGTGAACGGCACATCGGGCCAGGCATCGCACAGCGTGGTCAATTTTGTGGGGTTGATATGGCTGGATCCTGCGCCCTGGTAGCGCATGGTACGCGCCATCTCGCCGATGAGTGCTACATTCTCTTTTTGCAACGGCAGGATGCCGCCCTCGTTTTTCAGCAATACCGCGCCGTGCTCGGCCACCGTCTGCGCCAGAGCATCGTGGGCCTCGGCATCAAACGGTTTGTTTTTGGGTCGGGTGGGGCCCTTTAGTGCCAAGGCGATGACTCGCGCCGCACAGGCATCCACCGCGCTTTCGGGCAAGGAACCATCCTCCACCGCCTTCTCGACCCAGTCCTCCATATAATCGCTTCCGCCAGGCATCGAGAGATCGCAGCCCGCACGCATGGCGGCCACGCGGTCGCACAGCACCCCCCAGTCGGTCACGACCAAGCCGTCAAATCCCCAATCCTTGCGCAGCACGTCGGTCAGCAACCATTCGTTGTCACTGGCGTGGACGCCGTTGATGCGCGGGTAGCTGCACATGACCGTTTCCGGCTGCGCTTGCCGGACTACCGTCTCGAATGCCGGCAGGTACAGTTCACGCAGAGTACGTTCATCCACCTGGCTGTTGCCGTTGAATCGCTTATATTCCTGGTTGTTGGCAGCAAAGTGCTTGAGGCTGGCGCCTGCGCCTGCGCTTTGCGCGCCGCGTACCCAGGCTGTCCCCATCGCACCGGCGATGAAGGGATCCTCGGAAAAATATTCAAAGTTGTGCCCGCACAGCGGATTGCGCTTGATGTTGACGCCGGGCCCCAAGACCACATCGACGCCATAGGAAAGCCACTCCTCGCCGATGGCTTTACCCTCCTGTTCCAGCAGTTCAGCATCCCAACTTGCACCACTGGTCACAGCGGTGGGGAAGCAAGTGGCTGGCTGGGATTCGTTGACACCCAGCATATCCCCCTCGCCCTTTTGGCAGCGCACACCGTGGGGGCCGTCACTCATGGTGACGGCCGGGATCCCGTATTGCTCCATGGCCTTGCTGTGCCAGAAGTCAGCCCCGTTGCACAGACTGATCTTTTCCTTCAGCGTCATTTTACTCAAAATTTCTTTGATTTTGGTATCCATTATACTTCCTCCTCGGCGGCGTTCATTGCGGCCACAGCAGCCTCGAACAGGGGCTTGAGTTCGGATCCGTAGGTCAGCATGGCACTGAGTGGTTCGTTGGCGACATACTGGATCATGGGGTTCGTGAGCATCTCGGGCGCGTACTGCTGGAAAATGGCTCGCGCCTCCGGATGGTCGAGCACTGTATGCAACGCCGTAAAACCGGTAGTCAGGTGGGTCTTGTGGGCATCAATGTTTTGCAGCAGCCTGTCCAGCAGGTGAGCGCGGTGTTCTTCCTGCGCAAGGCCGAAGTGCAGCGTCAAAATCAACGCGGTCTGCGTCTCGCTGGTAAGGCGACCGCTCGGAGTAATGTACTCGCGCCGGAAGGCGGCGATCAGTTCTTCCCGCCGCATACGCCAGCGGCGCTCGTCCGCCGCGTAACCCAGAACGGCGGCGGTATTGGCCAATATTTGCAGCGTCCAGGCGAAGCAGGCGTTGGCCACAAAATAATCGTCGGTCGCGCCCTTTCGCTCGTCGGTAAGGCCGGTCTGCTCGGCGTCCAGACCCATCCAGTCGCCGTACTGGAAGCCGGTCTGCCACAGGCCGTTTTCGCCGCAGTGGTGCTCGATGAATTCAGCCCAGCGTACCATACCGGGGTACTG
>CALWJQ010000026.1 GCA_944381055.1 uncultured Clostridia bacterium
CGTTGAGTTTCATTTTTTCACGTCCTTTCGTAGGCGTCAGACAACGGGTGGCGTCGTTTCGCCCGGAATGGGCAGAAAGATTTCATCAGGAGCGGAAGGTTCTGACGGGATCGCGGGGTCGACAGGCGTTGTCGTTTCGCCGGGATCAGACGGCGCTGCAGGCTCAGCAGGCGCCGCCGGATCAACAGGCGATGTCGGATCGGCCGGTGTCACCGGGTCGGTCGGCGTTGTGGGATTGACAACCGGCAAAGCGGGGCCGTCTTCAACGACTTTGTCATACTTGGTATAGACGCTCTTGTTTTCAAAAGTGCGCGAAGTCTCGACGCCGTCGATGTACACGACGCGGTAGGTCTCGGTGACATAGCCGGTGTAGCCGCTGGATTTGACGCGGCTTTCGCCGGGGGCGAGATCGGGGTTTTCGACATGCACGGTCTGGAAGGGCGTTTTGGACAGCACCGTGGTTTCCATCTGCACGGTTTTGTTTTCCGTTTTGGTTCCGACCAGCTGAACCGTCATAGAGGATCGGCCGTAGCTGACGTCGATGCGCAGCGGGTAGTCGGTATCGTTTTTGAAGCGGAAGTCGACGGCGCCCCAGGCGACCGTCGCATCTTCACCCAGCGGCACATAGGTGACCAGGCGGCTGTGGGCCTTGCGCTCGACAATTTCCAGGTCGGCGCGCAGCGCCGCGTAATAAATGGTAGAAGAAACCTGGCAGATGCCGCCGCCCACACCGTCTTCGGCGGACGCGCCGACATAGACGATGGCGTCGCGGAAGCCGCGCTCGTAGGTGCGCGGGCCGACCGTGTCGTTGTACGAAAACACGTCGCCCGGGTTTAAAATGACGCCGTCAATCAGGTCGCACGCCAGCTTGACGTTGGTGGTGCGGCCGACCAGGCTGGCGTTAAAAGACGTGGTGCCCTCGCCCAGCACGTCGCGGAACAAAACCGATTCGAACTCCTCAGTCGTCATGGTTGGTTCGGTGATGACCAGCGGAAGTTCGACATAGCGTTCATCGCTTTCTTCCAGCGCTTTCTGTGCCGCTTCCACATCGAGCGAGATACCGCGCTGGGCCGGCAAAACGGTGTTGCCCGTCGGATCGCTGTCCAGGTCAAGACGGGGGTTTTGCAAAGGCTGCTCAATTTCGTCGCGGATGAGCAGAAGATCCAGCTGATCGGGATCTTCGACCTGGGGCTCGTAGACGGCAGGGGAAAGATCGCCGCTCAGGATGCGGCCGCGGATAAAGGCGAGAAAGTCGCCGGTGTCGATGGATACGCCTGTCTGCCCGCGGTCGAGGATTAAAACATCGCCTTCCAATGTATAGGCCGGCTGTGACATCTCGGAAGAGAGATCGGACGCCAGCTTTTGGATTTCACTGTCAAGCAGCTGCTGATCCACAGCGATGGCAGGGGTGATGGAAACACCCTGCGTCATGGACTGCCAAACCGCGCGAATGCGCGCGGGCAGGCTGCCGGTCCGGCCATACAGGTAAGCCGATTCGGCCGTCTGGCTGGCGTCATAGTGGGTGCCGACGCCTGACAGGTCAAGGGTGCGGGTGTATTCACCCACCGTGATATCCAGGCTCTGCCCGGGCGTCGCCGCGGCAAAGGCATCTTCAAGCGCGGCCAGCGTATCGCGCCGCGACAAACCGGACAGGTCGACGGGCTCCATCTGCCCGCCGGCGACCGTCACGCCGGGATAGATGCTGTCGCTGAAATACAGCCAGCCCAGCGCGCCGCCCGCAGCGGCAAGCACCAGAAGCAGCAGGCACAAAAGGACAATCAGGGGCTTTTTCCCTGAAGAAACGGCACGGCGGCCGCCCTTTGAAGGGTTGGCGCCCGGAAGGTTCATTTCGTTCAAAACGGCTTCCTCCATTCTTTGATTCCAGTTGGGGGAAAAAGGCAAATATACAGGCCGGAATATCAATATTATATCTCGAAAACCGGGTAATAGCAATTACGAAACAGTAACATATCGGCCCTGCCTATTCGACGAAGCGGACGGCCGATTGTTCCCAGTATTTTGTATAGACGCGATCGCTGCAGCCGTCCAGATTGAGCTGGTACATCCGGAAAGTGACGGGAATGTCTTTGGGCTGCCACTGCTCGACATAGCTGTAACAGTAGCGCATTCCCAGCTTGCGCATGACACGGCCGCTGGCGGGATTGCGCACGTCGTGGGTCGCCGTGACAAAGGGGACGCCATCTTTCTGCACCTGCCGGACAACGGCTGCCGCGGCTTCGGACGCGATGCCGCGCCCCCAGAAGTCAGAACGCAGGCCGTAACCCAGATCGCGGCTGTCGCTTTCGCTTAGGTGGACATAGCCGACGGGCGCGCCGGAAACGCGCGGGCATACGGCGTAGCGGTAGCTGCCGTCCGGAGGGGCCGCATACCAGCGCAGGAACAAATCCTGCGCCTCTTCCCGCGTCGCAAGGGGGAACCACGGCAGGAAGACATTGGTTTTTAGGTCGCTGAACAGCGCAAAAATTGCGTCGAGATCGTCTTCGTCAAAAGGCCGGAGAATCAGCCGGCTGGTTGTCAGAACAGGGCGGGTCACAGGTGCACCTCCGTGTCAGGAAATATCTTTATCGTATCACAATAAAGTATTGTATCACAAATATACGGGGCCGCAAAGCGGCGGCTTGACAGGCGGCGGGCTTTGCGTTTATAATAGCACCAGATGGAAAAAAGGAGTGGAAAGATGCGCAGTTTCTCTTGCTGACAAAAGGCGCGCGAGCGATCCGACGGCATGAAAGCCAGCCGGGCGGTGCTTTGTCTGCGCCCTGTCAAAGGCGGGGAGAAAACGGACGAACCGTTTTTTGTCCTGCCCTGCGGGAGAAACCATGCGCATTACCGGGAGCCGGCGCCTGAAAAAGGCGCGCGGTTCGGCACGCTTTCTGTGTGTATCCGGCGGCGGGATGGTTTGTCCCGCGGCCGTTTTTTGTTGCCCGGAAGGGCGTTTGCAGGAGGCGATGCAGAATGGCACAAATCAATATATCTCATTTAACCTTTGCCTATGACGGCAGCTACGACAATGTTTTTGACGATCTTTCGATCGATTTGGACACCGATTGGCGGCTGGGGCTTGTCGGCCGCAACGGCCGCGGCAAGACGACCCTTTTGCGGCTGCTGTTGGGACAATACGGCTTCCGCGGCCGGATTTCGTGCCCGGCCGTATGCACGTATTTCCCCGCAGAACCGTGCGGGCGCGGGCTGACGGCGCTGGACGCCGCCCTTCAGGCGTCGCCGCAGCTGGAACGGTGGCGGCTGGAGCGGGCGCTCCATGAACTGCGTCTCGACCCTGCCGTGCTGGAGCGCGCGTGGGAGACGCTGAGCAGCGGCGAGCGCACCAAAGTGCTGCTGGCCGCCCTTTTTCAGCAGGAAAACGGCTTTCCGCTTATCGACGAGCCGACCAACCATCTCGACGCCGAAGGGCGGCAGGTGCTGGCGCAGTTCCTGCGCAGGCAGCGCGGGTTTATCCTTGTGTCGCACGACCGCGCCTTTTTAGACGGTTGCGTCAGCCACATCCTCGCGCTCAACCGGGCGGGTGCCGAGGTGCAGAGAGGCGATTTTTCGTCGTGGTGGGAAAACCGGCGCCGCCGGGACGCTTTTGAGCAGGCGGAAAACGAGCGGCTGCAAAGGGACATCCGCCGCCTGAGTGAAGCGGCGCGCCGCACGAGCGCCTGGTCGGATCAGGTGGAAAAGACGAAAAAAGGCCAGCGCAGCGCCGGCCTGCGGCCCGACCGCGGATATATCGGCCATAAGTCGGCCAAGATGATGAAACGATCCAAAGCCATTGAAGAACGGCGTGAAGAGGCGATCCGGCAAAAATCCGCGCTGCTCAAAAACGTCGAAAAGGCTGAAACGCTCAAACTGTCGCCGCTGGAATGGCGGCGCGGACGGATCTTTGAAGCGCGGGATCTTTCGCTGTACCGCGGCGGCCGCCCGGTCTGCGGCCCGATCGACTTTGAAATTCTGCCTGGGGAACGCGTCGCTGTGCGCGGCGTCAACGGCAGCGGAAAGTCAACGCTGCTCAGGCTGTGCCTGGGTGAAGAAATCGAACATGCCGGACGTTTCGAACGGGGGACAAGGCTGGTTGTGTCCTATGTGCCGCAGGACGCGGGGGATCTGCACGGGAGTATGCGGGATTTTGCCGCGCGAAGCGAAATCGACGAAAGCCTGTTCAAAGCCATTTTGCGCAAGCTGGATTTTGAACGGGCGCAGTTTGACAAAGATATGGCGGATCTGTCGGCGGGACAGAAGAAAAAAGTGCTGCTGGCGCGCAGCCTGTGCCAGAAGGCGCATCTTTATATCTGGGACGAACCGCTTAATTATATTGACGTTTTTTCCCGTATGCAGCTCGAAGAGCTGCTGCTTGCTTACCGCCCGACCATGCTGTTTGTCGAACACGACGCAGCCTTCTGCCGGAACATCGCGGACAAAAGCATTGAACTGTAAAACAGGTGCAAAAAAGCCGCCGCTCCGGGCGCGGGGCGGCGGCTTACTGTCCGGCGGTTACTGAGCAGACGGGCTTTCTTCGTCCTCGGCCGGCGCCGGGGGGGCCTCTTCCGGCGTGCTGGAGACGGACGGATCCGGCTGTTCTGCGGGCTTGCCGTAATCCTCTTCCAGCGCCTTGCGCTGACAGTCGTTAAACAGGGCGTAAAATTCCTTGCGGTTCATTTCTTCGACGTGGTAGTCGGTCTGGATATTCTCGGGGTTGACAAACAGGTTCCAGCGCTGAATGAGCATGGCGTTGGACTCGGCTACTTTTTTGGACGAGGCGTGTTGAAAAACCAGCATGCCGTCATGCTCTTTGAGCACGCAGGGGAAGCAGTGCAGCTTGCCGAACTGGCTGGCTTCGAGCCACAAAAGGGTAATATCTTCGCTGACATGCTGGGCGCGGTAGTGCTTTTGCTCAGCTGACTGGCCCAGAATAAAGGTTTTGAGCCCCCTGCTGCGCTTGTTGATCAAAGGAACGGTGAAATATTTCATTTTCGCAACTTCCCTTCAGGCGGCGCGTGCCGATATATTTTTATTCTAGCGCTAAAACGACAAAATGTAAAGCGAAAAATTTCGCCGTACGCGCCCGGCAGGATTGACTTGCGGGCCGTACTGCATTACAATGAAAAAAAGCCTTTTTGGCGCGGGAAGGAGAAAGACCGTGCAGTATTTTCTGCTGTTTCTGGTTTCGGGGATCAGCGCGACGGTGCAGACGGTGACGGGGTTTGGCTACGGCATCATCGTCATGGCGCTGACACCGCTGTTTCTGCCCCTTGAGCAGGCGCTCGCCATTTCGACCACCACGTCCCTGTGCCTGAACATTGTCATTTTGTCGCGCCGCTGGCGCGACATCCAGTATAAACACGTGTGGGTGCCGGTATTATGCGCGGCAGCCGGCGCGTTTGCCGGCCTGACTGTGATGGCCGAGCACCCCTCGGCGGTTTACAAGAGGATTCTGGGCGTGTTCCTGCTTGTCCTGGCCGTGTGGTTTGTCTGGCTGAGCGACCGGGTCAGGCTGCGGCCGACCCCGCTTTCGTCAGCCGTTGCCGGCATTGTGTCAGGGGTGTGCGGGGGCCTGTTTTCCATCAACGGCCCGCCGATGGTTTTGTACTATGTCGCCATTCTAAGCGACGTCAGGCAGTACATGGCGACGACGCAGTTTTACTTTATGGTCAACAACATCAACCTTATCATCATGCGCAATGCGCTGGGCCTGTGGCCGTCCGGAATCCTGCCCGGCTGCCTCAGCGCGCTGGCCGGCCTGTTGTGCGGGTACCTGGCAGGCAGCGCAATTTTCAAAAAGGCCAATCCGCGGCGTATCCGGCAGGCCGTATACGTCGTCATGGCGATGGCCGGCCTGACCATTGCGCTCGGCATCTGAAGCTGGAATGATTCAAAAAGACCGCCCTCTGGGGCGGTCTTTTTGCTGCATGTTTGGGTGTGCGTGCGAATACGTTTAAAGGGAAAGCTCTTTCCGGCAGTTTTCGCAAACGCAGCGATCCTTGAAAACGCTGACCTTTTTGGTGCTGCCGCAAAAGATGCACTCCTGTTCGTATTTTTTCAGGACAATGGAATTGCCGTCTACAAAAATTTCCATGGAATCACGCGGTTCTATGTGCATGGTATGACGCATTTCTATCGGCAGGACGATACGACCCAGTTCATCGATTTTTCTGACGATCCCTGTTGATTTCATGCTTGCCCTCCTCAGAACAATCAGTTAAAAATGAATGCAGATACAAAATCATTTTACCTTTTTTGTAATATTTTGTCAATCCCTGTCGTCCGGATCCCTGCTTTGCGGGGTGTGGGAACGCAGATGCAGCAAAGAATTTTTGAAAGGCGGGAATATAAAGCATGTTGATGTCCAGGGTACTGGCAGCGCTGCTGCTGCTTGCCGTCGTCTTTGGGACCCTGACAGGACGCATGGCCGACGTAGCGCTGGCCGCCGTATCGGGAACGCAGCAGGCGGTAGAGCTCATTTTGTCGATCGCAGGAACGATTTGCCTGTGGTCGGCGCTGATGGAAGTCATGAACCGTTCGGGTCTGGCTCTGAGAATCGCCAACATGCTGCGGCCGGTTATCGTTTGGCTGTTTGGAAAATACGGGCGGGATGAACAGGCAGCCGAAGCCATTTCACAGAACATGGCGGCCAACTTGCTGGGGCTGGGGTCGGCGGCAACGCCGGCCGGGCTGCGGGCGGCGAAACGACTTGACGAGCTTGCGCGCCGCGACGGCGTCCGGCCGGACAGCGTGCTGCTGCTCATTGTCATCAATACGGCGTCGGTCCAGCTTTTGCCGACGACGGTCGCCGCGGTCCGCGCCGCATACGGCAGCCCAAACCCTTATGACATTCTGCCCGCCGTATGGGTGTCCAGCGTGATTTCGGTAGCAGTCGGTATTTTTCTGGCCAGGATATTTGGAAAAATCTGGAGGGGCAAATGACCAATTATATCGTGCCGGTGCTCATTTTGTTCATTCTGGCGCACGGGGTCGCATCGGGAACCAATGTTTACAGCGCCCTGATCGACGGCGCCAAACAGGGGCTGACGGTGGTACGGGATATTTTTCCCGCCGTTCTTGTCATGCTGACCATCATTGCGATGGTACGCGCTTCAGGGACCATTGATCTGATTGCGAACACGCTGGCCCCTGTGCTGGCGCCGCTAGGAATACCGGCGGAATGCCTGCCCCTGGCGCTGCTGCGTCCCTTTTCGGGCAGCGGAGCGTTGTCGGTGGGCAGCGAAGTCATCGCGCAGGCCGGACCGGACAGCACAGCGGGACGCATTGCCGCTGTGATGCTGGGGTCAAGCGAGACCAGCTTTTACACCATCGCCGTCTATTCGGCCTATATCAAAATGAAAAACACGCGCTATGCCGTCCCGGCGGCGCTGGGGGCCGACGTCGCGGCCTTTCTGGCTTCGGCGGCTGCCGTGCAGCTGCTCATGGGTTAGGCGTCGCGGCCGTACAGGCGCAGCGCTTTCTGGTACAGGGCGTTTTTGGACACCCCGTTCTGCGCCGCAACCTGCCGGACGGCGGCCATCAGGCCGCAGCCTTCAGACGTTAAAAGCGCGCCGACTTCCGCCAGCAGGACCTCGTCGTCGGGCGCGCCCTGATCCTGCGGAGCCGGCGCGCCGCCGACGACAAGCACAAACTCCCCTCTGGGGGGGGTTTCGGTATATTTTTGCACCGCCTGAGACAGGGTGGTGCGCACGACTTCTTCGTGCAGCTTGGTGATTTCGCGGCACAATGCAACGGGGCGGTCGCCCAGCGCGCCAAGCAGATCTTCCAGGGTGCGCAGCAGCTTGTGCGGCGCTTCGTAGAAAACCATGGTCCGCTTTTCCGCCCGCAATTCGTCAAGGTGTTCGCGGCGGCTTTTTTTGCTGGTCGACAGAAAGCCTTCAAAAGTAAAGCGGCCGCAGTCCATACCTGAAATGGACAGGGCGGCGACGGCGGCGCAGCACCCGGGAACCGACACGACCTCGACGCCGCGCTCAGCGCAGATAGCGACCAGATCGGTTCCGGGGTCGGACACGGCCGGCGTGCCGGCGTCAGTGATAAGCGCGCAGCTTTCGCCCGCTTCCATACGGCGTGCCAGAAGCTCGCCTTTTTGTCGCCGGTTGTGCTCAAAATAGCTGATCTGCGGCTTTTTGATGCCAAAGTGATTGAGCAGCTTGACGCCGACGCGGGTGTCTTCGGCCGCAATGAAATCGACGGTGCGCAGCGTTTCCAGCGCGCGGGGTGAAAGATCCCCCAGGTTCCCGATGGGGGTCGATACGACATAGAGTTTACCGGGCATGGTCATTTCTCCTAACGGTACATTTCAAGGGCTTCGGGCGTACAGTTCCCCGATTCGTCCTGCATGAACAGGGGAGGCATGACGTCGAGCTGAGCGCCGCCGCCTTTGCGCGCTTCGACCAGCGCCAGACAGGCTTCGCGGCCGGGCTGGTGGTGGACAAACCGCAGGCGTTTGGGCTCGAGCCGGCAGGACGCCAAAGCGGCGAACAGCGCGGGCAGCCGATCGGGACGGTAGCAGACAAAAAAACGGCCGCCCCAGCGCAGCGCACGGCCGGCAGAAGCACACAGCTCATCGGGCGCACAGCCGCAGCGGGCGCCGGCCTTTGCAGCGGTGCGTGCGACGGCGCCCCGGCCGGGGGCGAAGTACGGCGGGTTGGACAGGCACAGGTCATACCGGCCCAGCATGCCGCCGGGCAGCGCGCGCAGATCAGCACAGACAATGCGCCCGCGGCCGTCAAACTCTGCGCGCCGATAATTCAAGCAGGCCTGTTCGGCAGCGCACGCGCTCAGTTCGACGCCGTCAACGCAGAGATCCGGGCAGCGCGCCATCAGCATCAGCCCCAGTACGCCCTGTCCGGCGCCCAGATCCAAAGCGCGTTCCCGCGGTCTGGGGCGGACAAAGCCGGCCAGCAAAACCGAGTCTTGCGTCAGCGGGAAAAGATCGCTGCGCTGCGCCATATCGACGCCGCCCGGCAGCGGAATAACCCGTTCCATCAGGGGCCCCCTTTTTTCAGCGAATACCAGCATTATAGCATAATCGTCCCCTGTGTGCAAAAAATAAACGGAAAATCAGAAAAAGGGAGAATCGGTTATGCGGAAAACAGAACGCACGGCGGCGCGCATTTTTGCGCTTCTGACCGTGTGCGCCGTCGCGGCCATGCTGACGGCGCATTTCAGCGAGGCGTCCGCCGCCGTTTACCGGCAGGGATCGAGCGGGCAGACTGTACGCACCATCCAGCAGAAGCTGAAAAACTGGGGATATTACGACGGCGAGGTCGACGGCATTTTCGGCAGCGCCACAACAGCTGCCGTCAAATACTTTCAGCGTTCCAACGGCCTGACGGCCGACGGCATTGTCGGCCCCGCGACCCTCAAGGCGCTGGGGATGCAGAGCGGTTCGGGTTCGTCCGGCGCGACGGCCGGGCGCGACAACGACCTGTACCTGCTGGCGCGCATGATTTCGGCCGAAGCGCGCGGCGAGCCGTATACCGGCCAGGTCGCCGTCGGGGCCGTCATTTTAAACCGCGTCGACCACCCGTCCTTTCCAAACACCGTTGCGGGCGTCATCTACCAGCCAGGGGCTTTTTCGGCGCTTTACGACGGCCAATATGATCAGCCCATCGCCGACAGTGCCCGCCGGGCAGCGCAGGACGCTTTGAACGGCTGGGATCCGACGGGCGGCGCTATTTATTATTATAATCCGGCCAAAACGACCAACAGCTGGATCTGGTCGCGCCCGGTCATTGCGACCATCGGCAACCATGTCTTTGCAAAATGAAAAGTGCCGCGGCTGTAAAGCTGCGGCACTTTTTATCCCGAATGGCGAGGAAAGATCGGATAGAGCGTTGAAAAAACAATTGAGTAAAGCTGATTTACTTTACTTGATTCCGCGTCCGGCGAACGACCATACCGGCCCGCGGATTGAGTGTGCGCCCTTTTTCGGCGGTCAGCCGGCCGTTGACAAAGACCATGTCCACGCCGCGCGGCGGCCGGTTGGGGGCGACGTAGTCGATGTTGGGATCCAGCGCATCCCAGTCGAGCACGACGATGTCGGCCCGCATCCCTTCGGCGACCCGGCCGCGGTCGGAAAGGCCGTAATTGCGGGCCGTACGGCCGGTGACGGCAGCGATCGCATCTTCGCGCCGGCGGATGACGCCGCTGGTCAGCAGCATGATCATGCCGCTGAAGTCGCTGTACGTCCCGCTGTACTGCGGGGGCATGTCGGGGCGGTTTTCACACTGGCAGGCGAAGTTACATCCGCCGACGTCCAGCCCGAACGCCGCGTCCGGGTACGAGGCGTAGCAGTCCAGCCCGAAGGGGCTTTTGGCGGGAGTGCGGATGCGCACGCAGGTGCGCACGTCGCCGGCCAGCAGGTCGAGCAGTGTGCCGACGGGGTCCCGGCCGCGTTCTGCCGCCAGTTCGCCGATGGTCTTGCCCGTGCAGCCGGGCAGGGCGCACCGGGTGATTTCATACACCGAATCCCAGCCCGGTTCAGACGCGTTGAGTCCCGCCGCAGAGCGCGCGCCGGGATTGATCCCGTCTTCCAGTTCGCAGCGCAGGCGCATCCGGTATTCCGGCAGGCGCAGCATGGACTGGAAACGGGTCAGGCTGCCGCACTGTTCAACATAAGGCAGCAGCCGCGACGCCAGCATCGGGGCATAGTCGCCCGCCTCAAAATAAAACGGCAGCACGTCCCAGCCCGCGCGCACGCCGCGCGCGCGGTACTCGTCGAACAGCCGCATGACGCTGCGGCAGGCCTCGTCGACAAGCTCGGGCGCAGGCAGATTGCGGTACCCGGGACGCAGGTGGCTGATATGGATGCGCGCGCCGCTGCACAGGCCGAGTTCCAGCATTTCACGGTAACCATCGACGGGCTGGAAGCCTTCGATGATCCGCTGCCCGCGCCGCGGGCTGTACTGCGCGTGAGCGGTGACAATGCCGTCGTATTCGGCGACGACACGCGCCAGCGCGAGCAGTTCGGCAGAATCGGCCTCGTCGCCGGGTTGGTAGTCAAAGCCAAAGCTCAGACCGTGCGCGCCGGAGTCCATCGATTGCCGCAGCAGATCGCACATTTCGGCGATCTCTTCGGCAGACGCGGGGCGGCGGAAGTCGGCGCCCATAACGGCGATACGCAGCGGGCCGTGGGGGACAAAGGGGATCAGGTTGGGACCAATGCCGCTGCGCTCGATGTGCGCCAAAAACTCGCCGAAACTGTTCCAGTCCAGCGGAACGCCGTAAATGTCGCGGTAGGCCTTGCGGAAGGGCTCCAGGTCGACGACAGGGGTCCGGCCCGGGCGTTCGCCGGCAAACAGCGGGGGGAAAACAGCGTTGAGCGCTTCGGCATCGCCGGTCATGCCCATATAGTGACGGCTGAGCGGGGCGAGCCCCATGCCGCAGTGCCCGGCGCACACCGTGGTGACGCCTTGAGCGGTCAGGCTTTCGAGATCGGGAGTACGGACGGCCGAGATGTCGGCATGGCTGTGGCTGTCAATAAAGCCCGGAGCAACGACCTTCCCGCCCGCGTCGGCGACGGCAGCCGCCTGCGCGTCTTTTAAATCGCCGACCAGGACAATGCGCCCGCCGCGAATTCCGACGTCGGCAATCCGTGCATCGGCGCCCGTTCCGTCGATGAGCAGCCCGTTTTTGATGATGAGATCCAGCATATGGCACACTCCTTTATAAATGGCCGCCGGGCGGCAGCAGCGGGCGAAGCCGTACGAGTTCGGCGCGAAGGCCGTCGCCCGAATGTTCGGCACGGCGGCGGTACAGCCTGCCGGAGCCGCGGCATACATCGATCCCCGCCTGGATGTGGCAGAGCTGCGCCTGCGCGCACCAAAGCAGAGCTTCGCCGGAAGCGCCTTCGTCGGCCGCTTCGGGCGTGAACGACACCGACGTCACCCACGGGCGGCACACGGACAGATACGGGTGCTGCGGCCGGTAGGCACAGGGAATCCAGTAATTGAGCATTTTGTTTTCGAGCGCGCAGGGAAAGAGCGGATCAGCGCCGTTGTAAGAGTATTTTTCAAACCGTTTGCGCCAATCGTCGTTGAGCGCCATCAGATCCGGGCGGCCGAAATACGCCCGGGACACGCCGTCGGCCCAGGCGCGGCAGAGCCGGACGTTATCAGTGTACGGCTCGTCGCTGCAATAAAAGTAAAAGCCGCAGAGCAGGGCGCGCGGAAGCCACAGCCCTTTATACCCGCGCAGGCTGGCAAACTGGTGCTGCCAGTCATGGGCCGGGACGCCATGCACGTCGACAAAAACATCGGGCAGAACGCGCCGGTAGACGTCGCTGAAGGCGCGGCCGTCGGCGTTGACAGAGCCGTCCTGAAAATACATGCCGGTCAGATCGCGGCCGAGCGGCGGGGTATAACAGCAGTGGGGAGCCCAGCCGGGATGTTCGTGCCGCAGCTCGTCGTACAGCGCGGCGCCGTCGGGGTTTTCCATGGGGATAAGCGTCAGCAGCATTTCATCGCCCAGCCGGCGGTATGCCGGGTCAAGGAGCAGGGAGCGGATGAGCCGCGCCAGTGCGTTGGACGCCGACACCTCGATGGCGTGGTGACGTCCGCAGACCAGCATTGACGGCCTGCGCATGACGCGTTTGACGGTCGATACATAGCCGGGCAGTGTGCAGGCCGGCTCGACGGCGTAGATTGTGCGGCCGTAAAAAGTCGTGCCGGCGGGGTAGACGTCAAGGCCCGGCACGCGCATCAGCTGATGGGCTGTGCGTTCCCAGTCCTCGTAACCGACGACGCCGCCCGGCGTCAGGTCGATATCGTCCGGCGTCAGATTTTTGACAGGGGCAGGTGCTGCAGGGATTTCGACGGTCAGCTGCGTGCCGCTGCTGTGGATTTCTGCGGATCCGTATGGGGCGAGCAGGCGGGAAAGCCCGGTGAGACCCTGCCGGGTCAGATCGGCCAGCGGAGCGAGCCGCTGTGCCAGCGCGTCGGAACAGCGGACGGAAAAGACGGGGATCAGCCTGCCATCGCGGCCGCGAACCTGTGTGACGCGGACGTCGGCGCTGTCGTACGACGGCTCAAAGGTCTGCCCGTCAGCAGTGATGCGGGGAACGGGGGCCAGATGGTCATATAAGGTTGCCGTCATGTGCGGCGGGCCGGGACAGATGTGGATGCGGGGAAAAATATGCCCCGCAGCGTCTATCCGCGTCCCCCATTTTTCCATGCACAGGGCATTGATAAAGGCCTGTCCTCCGTCAAAGAGATCTTCGCTCAGCACCTCGCCCATGGAAATCAGGTCGCTGCGGACGGGAAGCGTGCGTTCCGGCTCACTGATGCAGATCTCAAGCTCCAGACGGCCGAACAGCGGCGGCTCCGGCGCTGCACCGGCTGTTTTGCCTTCGATAAAGCCGGCCAGCGCGGGCAGAACATCCTGCTGGTAAAACGCCCACAGGCGTTCGCTGTCGGTGGCGATCACACGGTCCAGCAGGACACGGCCGTCCTGTTCGACGGCAAGGCGTCCCGTTGTGGGGGCGCACACTCCTTGCCCGGGGAAGCGGGGCAGGCAGAACTGCTCGCTGACTGCCGCACGCAGAGTGTCATGCAGCAGACAGCAGCCCTCGGCGTCATAGGCGCGGGCTTCGTATGTGATGTCTTCGGGCCCCAGATAGGCTTCAAACGTGACGGCGTCTTTGCCGATGCCGAGAATCGGGGCGATCAGATCGTCAACCGGATAGAGTTCCTGAAGCCAGCGGGGCGGCTTGTCGATCCGATCGTCGACGTCCTTCCACGGAGAACCGTCGGGACGCCGCACCGGCGCGCCCGGGCGAAGGTACGGGTTGAAAAAAATTTCGACGCGGCTGACCGGCCCGGCCGCTGCCGCGCGCGGCGCAAAGGACTCTTCCAGCCAGCTCAGCCCCGGTTTGTAAGCACACCAAAGTTCGGCTTCTGCCGACGCGGCGCCGCGCGCCATCGCCTGTGTGCGGAACCATGCGGCCAGCTCCTGACGGATGCCGGCATCCTCGCTGAGAAACCCGTGCAGGCGCACATGTCCGCCCGGGACGACGTATCCCAGCGCTTCGATCAGCGCGTCCCGGGCTTCGTCGACCTCCCAGACGGCGTCGCAAACGCGTGTGAACACAGGCGTAAAATCGGTGTGACGGCGCAGGTCGGCGTTGGGAAAACATGTACGCAGGCTTTCAGTGGGCGCGTCGGAAGAAAGCAATGCCTGCGCCGGGCCCTGTACCGCCGCCAGCACGGCGGCCTGCCCGTCGGCGTTTCCCATGCGCACAGCGCTTTGCAGGCACTGTGCGGCGTCGTACAGGGTACGGTGATCGGCCGTCTGTGGAAATTGCAGGCAGAACCGTGTCATGAAACCGGTCAGCTCGTCCCCGGCGCCGCGGACGGTGATCTGCTTGCGCGGCTTTATTTCGTCGAGCGAGACCGAAGGTTCGGCGGCGTCGGAAAAGCGGATGAGATGGCTGCGGCCGTCGTCCTGGGCCAGCGTCAGGGGAAAGCGGGCGCCTGCTGTTTCCATCCCCAGACGGGCGGACAGGTCGCAGGCGGCCCGGAACTGCGCTTCGCTGGCATCATCCGGCAGCAGCAGACGGCATTCGACCCGATCCGCAATGCCGTCATGATCGCCGTCGAACAGGATAAAACCGGGGTAAAACAGGTCTTCCAGCCCGCCGTCATGCGGCGGTTGAACCGGGATGGAGGCCCGATCGCTGGCCGCGCGGTAGCCGTCGGGCGGGCAGGCCGTCTGCTCAAACGGACCGCGGCGGCCCAGCTCGTCAAACAGCGCCGCCCACTGCGCGGAAAAGTCACTGCCCAACCGGACCGGCAGAACGTTATCCCCCGGCACGGCGTTTGGCCACAGATACAGCACGCCGGGGTCGTTTGCGTCAGCGGGGGATACGGACGCCGGGAACTGCATATTGACGGAATAAAAGCCGGCCAGGTGGGCCAGTTCGACCAGCTGCCGGCGTTTTTCGGGGGTGTCGGCGCCGGTCCAGACCACTTTGCACTGTGTAAAGCGCTTCATCGTCTGGCCTCTTTCATCGCTGCCCGGGACGGTGCAGAACGCCGCGCGCCCACACCAGCTCCGGCCGCCGGTACATGACCGAAATATCTTCATCGGGGCGGCCGTCGACCAGAATGAGATCGGCGCACAAACCTTCCCGGACTTCGCCGGTGAGGCCGGTCAGCCCGGCAATTTCGGCGCTGTATACCGTTGCCTGTATCAAAAGATCGAGCGGATCCATGCCGCAGTATTCGTGTCTCATGCGGAATTCCAGGCCGGGCGTACGGTCGAGTTCTTCAATGGGGGAGTCGGTGCCAAAACCCAGGCGCAGCCCGGCGCGGTAAGCTGCGGCGATGTTTTTGGCATTGGCTTCGAGCAGCGGGGCGAGCAGACGCTTTTTCATTTCCGGCGTATAACTGGGCGTTGCCACCTCGTGCGACAGTACCGACAGCGTGGGCACCAGGTAGCTTTTGCCGGTTTTGAGCTTTTCGATGGACTCGGCGTCAATGTACGAGCCGTGTTCGATGGATCGGACGCCGGCTTCAATGCACAGACGGATGGATACAAGGTCGTGGGCATGTACGGCAATGGGCTTGCCGTACAGCGCAGCGGCGCGTACGGCGGCGTGCATCTCTTCGGGCAGCAGGGGGGTGTACAGCTTGACAAAATCGGCGCCGCTGCCGATTTCTTCGCGCACGGCGCGGATCATGCTGTCGCATCCCGAGACATAGCGCAGAAAATTATACGGGTCAGGTTCTGCGGGCCGGCTGACCGGGGAAAGGATGAGCCCGCCGCACAAAATGCGCGGTCCGGCAAACAGGCCGGCTTCAATAGCGCTGCGCACTGCGGCGGACACCCGGCGCGCGCTGCCCAGATCGCGGATGGTCGTAATTCCGTTGTCCAGGTACAGCCGGGCGCTGAGGCAGGATTCGATAAAGATTTTGAAATCATCCAGGCGCAGCTCGCCGTTGTGGTAGGCCCAGTTGATGTGCATGTGCAGGTCAAAAAGACCGGGCATCAGCGTCTTCCCGCCGCAGTCCAGCCCGTCACTGCCCGGTGCGGACGCACTGGCAGGGGAAACGGCGGCAATTTTTTCGCCGTCGATCAAGACGTCGGCCAATCCGCTGTCCCACCCTCCGGACAGCGCCGGAATAAGCCGGCAGTTTCGCAGCAGCGTTTTCATGAAAATCCCTCCGCTTGTTAGTATACTAATAAAATGCTAATAAGAATACTTTTACCTTATCATGACGACGAGGCCTTGTCAAGCTGATAAAAACAGCTGGTATACTTATTACCATCCTGATTTGCTTTAAAATTGCTTGACAAAAATACACAATACTGTGATAATAAGTATACTATTGGTATGCTGATGAAAGGAAGTGATTCAGCGCATGAGAGGAAAGGATTTGTCCGAACGTATTTACAAGCTGATGAAAACCGACCTGATGCTGGGGCATTTGAAAAGTGATGAGATGTTCAACGAACAGACGCTGGCTGACCGGTATGGGTGCAGCCGCACACCGGTACGGGAAGCGGCCGGGCGTCTGGTCATCGAGGGGTATCTCAACAAATACCCCAGCAAGGGGTATATCATCCGTGTCCCCAGCGAGAACGAGGTTCGCGAGCTGCGGGAATGCCGTTATGTGCTTGAATGCAGCGTCATCGACAAGCTGACGGCCAACGCCAGCGACGAACAGATCCGCGCGCTGGGCTGCCTGCCTGCCGGCGACCCCGACGACGTGCTGTACAGCAATAACCTGCAATTCCATATGGAAATGGCGCGTCTGGCCGGCAATGAGCAAATGGCAGAAATGATAGAATCCCTGCTTTACCTGCTCGTGCGCCCGCTGGTGTCGTCGCGGTATTCCAGCTTTGGCGACTACGCCGGACGGGTGCAGGACAGCGGCGCGCCCCTCACACCCGAACATGCGGCAATTATCGACGCGCTGCTCGCACGCGACGCAGTGCGGGCAAAAGCTTTGCTGAAAGATGATATTTACCCGGCAAAATACTAATGCAATCTATCAAAGAACCGGCCGCATAGGCCGGTTCTTTTGTTTTTATCATCATTTATTTTCGTGTTCCCGCCCCGCCGGGGCAGGAAGGATAAGAACAATTTTGGCTTGAAAGCACAAACGGAAGCTGATTTATGCAGATTGTCTAAAAGAGAATGAGAGTATTTTTGCAATAGTATCAAAGATGTTGAAATCCTCTTGACTTAAAATACATAAAAATATATAATGGGGACACTATTAGTATGGTAATGAGAATACTAATCAATGCGAAAGGAAGCGAAGACATGAAGAAACTGCTCGCGCTGCTGCTGGCAGCCATGATGATGACCGCTTTGTTCGCCGGCTGCAGCAACGGTGAAACAGAACAGACCGATACCCCGGACGCGCCTGGGACGACAGAACCCGAAGGTGACGGCGGCGACGATTCCGGCGGGGAAAATGCCGCCCGCGACGACGTCACTGTCTGGGGCAACATGATGATCGACAACTATAACCCCATTGACTGGAGCTATGCCGCGCAGAACAACCTGTTTGAAAGCGTGTACAGCACGCTGGTCAAAATCAACTTCAAAGACGACGGCACGGCGGAGCTGGCGCCCGGCCTGGCGGAAACCTGGGAAACCGAGCAGGACGGTGCGGTCTGGGTTTTCCACCTCAATCCGGACGCCGTATTTACCAACGGCGAACCCGTGACGGCTGAAGACGTCAAGTTCAGCTTTGAATCGTATGCGCAGAGTGCGTTCAGCGCACCCAAAGTCGAAGGCGTCGTCAGCGTCGAAGCGCGCGACGAGCATACGGTCGCCATCAACACCGGCGAATACGACGCCCGTTCCCCGTGGAACTGGCACCAGGTTGCCATTGTCGAAGCGGATGCCTATCAGGCCGACGCCGAGGCCTATATGGACGAGCAGATCGGCAGCGGTCCCTACAAGCTTGAGAGCCTGGATGCGGCGACCGGCAATTACACGCTGGTGGCCAGCGACACGTTCTACGGCGAAAAACCGGCCATCGGCACGGTCAATGTACGTGTTATTGCCGACCAGAACAGCGCCGTCATTGCCCTGCAAAACGGCGAGATCGACTACATGTACATGGCCGGCCTGCAATACGACCTCGTCAAGGACGACGAAAACCTCGAGACCCAACAGCAGCCGGGATATTACGGCGGCTGGCTGCTGCTCAACGCGAGTGTCGAGCCGCTGAATAACCAGTACCTGCGCCAGGCCATCGGCTACGCCATCGACTATGACGCCCAGGCCCAGATCGCCTATGGCGGCTATGTTGCAGACGGCAATTCCACGGTGATGTTCGGCACGCCGGTCGACCCGCTGCCCGAAGGGCTGAACATGTACAGCTATGACCCCGAAAAGGCCAAAGAGCTGGTCGCCCAGTCGGGCCTTGAGACCCCCATCGATATCGGCGATTTTTACGGCGGCAGCGGCGGCCGCGCAGAACTCATCCAGCAGAACCTCGCAGCGGTCGGCATTACCTGTCAGCCCGTCTCGCTTGAAAACTTCGCCATGCTCGAAGCTTACCAGAAGGGCAATTACAGCATCGGCCTGATGGGCGGTATCGGCGGCGGCTATATGACGGCAGCCGATCAGCTCGCGTCATTGTACGGATCTGATTCCGCGGCCAACCTGCCCCATTACAGCAACCCCGAGGTCGACGATCTCATCATCACGCTCAACAGGACGCAGGACAAAGCTGCCTATGATGCCCTTGTCGCTGAAATCCTGCAAATCGTCATTGACGATGCTTGCAGCTTTAACACAGGCACGGGCGCCTATTTCAGCGCCTATGCAAAGGGGCTTAAGGTTCCGACGGCTGACACCGGGCTGGTTCGTTTTGCCGAACTGTCCTGGTAAACGGACGGCGCACGCTTCACCCGCATGACGCTGTACAGGACGCCGCTGCCCGCTGACCGCGGCAGCGGCGTCTTTTGGGAAAGGGGTATAACATGCTTCAGTACATCATCAAGCGGACGCTGATGATTTTCCCCATCCTTCTGGGGGTCATCATCATCGTCTTCACCATCATCAACGTGGTGCCGGGCGACCCGGGACGCCGCATCCTAGGTGTCAGCGCCGAGCAAGAGGCCGTGGATCAGCTCAACCACGAACTCGGTGTCGACCGGCCGTTTTTTGTCCGGCTGTTTGATTATATCAAAAACATCGTCACACGGTTTGACTTTGGCATCTCGTACCAGTCTATGAACCCTGTGGTTGAGACATTGCAGCTCAACTTTAAGTACACGTTTAAACTGGCGCTGCTCATGACCATCGGCTATGTGGCCATCGGCATCCCGCTGGGAGTTTTGTCGGCCGTCAAGCAGTATTCCTGGATCGACAACCTTACCCGTGTCACCAGCGTGACGCTGAGTGCGTTCCCCAGTTTCTGGTTTTACATGATGGCGATTATTTTCTTTTCGTTGCAGCTGGGGCTGTTCCCGTCGGGCGGCGTCGACTCGTGGCTGAACTACGTCCTGCCCATCGGCTGCGCGTCCATCCTCAATTCGTCCAGCCTGCAGCGAATGACGCGTACGACCATGCTCGAAACCATCCGCCAGGACTATGTGCGCACGGCGCGGGCCAAAGGCTGCGCCAAAGTCAGCGTCGTGTGGAAGCACGCCTTCCTGAACGCGGCGCTGCCCATCATCAACAGCGTGGGCGTCGGCTTTGCCGGTATGCTGGGCGGCACGGTCATCTGCGAAAGCGTTTTCAACATGCCGGGGCTTGGCACGGTGATCATCAAGGCCATTAACGCAAAAGACGTTCCCCTTGTCATGGGGTGCACTGTGCTGCTGTCTACAATTTTCTGCCTGATGGTTTTGCTGATTGACATCATCAGTTCTCTGGTCGATCCCAGGGTCAAGGCCAAACTGGCAGGCTAAGGAGGGCGAAACCATGACCAATCAGCATCCGGAAACCATCAAGTTCAAAAAAGTCAGCCAAAGCCGCGATATTCTGCGGCGGTTTCTCAAAAACCGGCCGGCGATCGGCGGCATGATCATTTTGTGCCTGCTGCTCATTTTGTTTATCGGCGGCTGTATTCTGATTCCTGAGCAGCGCTGCTACGACGTCAGCGGTACGCCCTTTCAGGGGCCGAGCGCCGAACACTGGTTCGGCACAGATCATATCGGGCGCGACGTATTTGCCCGTGTTGTTCATGGATCCAAGATTTCCATGACCATCGGCATCGGATCGACGGTCATTTCGGTGGCGTTGGGGTCGCTGATCGGCGCAGTGTGCGGCTATTTCGGCGGCCGGGTTGACAACATCATCATGCGTTTCTTCGACATTATCATGTGCATCCCGGGGATGCTGCTCATCATCGCCCTGGTGGCGGCGCTGGGCATCGGCGTCGGCAACCTGCTCATCGCCATGATCGTTTCCATGGTCCCGGGAACAGTGCGCTTTGTGCGTTCGACGGTGCTCAACCTGACTGATATGGAATACATCCAGTGCGCCAAGACCTACGGCACCGGCAACTTCACCATCATCGTCCGGCACGTGCTGCCCAACGCGCTGGGTCCCATCATCATTCTGATGGCCAGCAACGTGGCGGCAGCCATTATGTCGGCAGCCAGCTTTTCCTTCTTGGGGTTCGGCGTCCAGCCGCCGACGCCTGAATGGGGGGCGATGGTCGCCGAATCCCGGCAGTACATGCGGCAGGCGCCGCACCTGACCATTTTCCCCGGCCTGGCCATTGTCATTGCGGCCATGAGCATCAACCTGATCGGCGACGGGCTGCGCGACGCGCTTGATCCGCGCCTGAAGGACTGAGGTGAAAGTATGGCAGATAAAAAATTCGCTCTCGAAATCGAGGATCTTTATGTCGAGTACGTTTCTGACGAAACGGTCGTCAGGGCGGTCAACGGCGTCAGCTTCAAGCTGGAAAAAGGGAAAACCGTCGGGCTGGTCGGCGAAACGGGCGCCGGGAAAACGACGACGGCGCTGGCGGCTATGCGGCTTCTGCCTGATCGTGTGGGCAAAATGGCGGGCGGCAGCATCCGGCTGATGGGCGACGATATTCTCGCCTTGTCGGAAAAACAGATGAATATGGTGCGCGGCGAGCTCATTTCCATGATTTTTCAGGATCCGATGACGGCGCTCAACCCCATTATGACCGTGGGCAAGCAGATTGAAGAATCGCTCAAGCTGCACAATTCGGCGGGGCGCAGCCATGAAGAACTGAAAAAGCGCGTTGACGAAGTGCTTGAGTTGGTTGGCATCCCGGCGTCACGGCGCGACGAGTACCCCATGCAGTTTTCCGGCGGCATGAAGCAGCGCGTCGTCATCGCCATCGCGCTGGCGTGCAGCCCGGACATTCTGATTGCCGACGAGCCGACCACGGCGCTCGACGTCACCATTCAGGCGCAGGTGCTCGAACTTATCAAACAGATGCAGCAGGACATGGGCATGTCCATGCTGATGATCACGCACGACCTGGGGATTGTGGTACGCAACTGCGACGAAGTCGGCATCATGTACGCCGGGCAGCTCGTCGAATACGGCACGGTCGAACAGATCTTCAGCCCCGGGGCTCATCATCCGTACACCGAAGGGCTGTTTGGTTCCATTCCCAAGCTGCGCTCAGGGCAGAAACGTCTGGTCCCCATCGAGGGCCTGATGCCGGATCCGACCGATTTGCCGCAGGGATGCAAATTTTCGCCCCGCTGCCCGCATTGCAGCGAACGGTGCCGGCAGCAGGAACCGCCCGAAATCGAACGGGACGGCCACCGTCTCAAATGTTTTTTGTTCAGCGAGGAGGGAACGGCCAGTGACCAGTAATCTTTCGGCGCCGCTCATTGAAACGCGGGATCTTAAAAAACACTTCAAGGTCAAAAAGGGGATGCTGCATGCCGTCGACGGCATTGACATGAAAATCATGCCGGGCGAAACCTTTGGCGTCGTCGGTGAATCGGGATGCGGCAAGTCGACGCTGGGGCGCACGCTGATCCGCCTGTACGAGCCGACGGGCGGCGAGATTTTATACAACGGCCGAAATCTCGCGGAGCTTCGGGGAGCAGAAAGCAAAAAGGTCCAGCTTGAAATGGCCATGATCTTTCAGGACCCGTACTCCAGCCTCAACCCCCGCATGTGCGTCGCCGATCTCATTGCCGACCCCATGCGCGTCAACGGCAAACACGGCGACGCAGGCAGCCGCTACCAGCGCGTCGCACAGCTGATGGACACCGTCGGGCTGGCCAGGCGCGTCGCGGGGTCTTATCCGCACGAGCTGGACGGCGGACGGCGGCAGCGCATTGGTATTGCCCGTGCGCTGGCTCTGTCGCCCCGGTTCATTATCTGCGACGAGCCGGTGTCGGCGCTCGATGTGTCCATTCAGGCGCAGATCCTCAATCTTTTGATGGATTTGCAGGACGAAATGGGCCTGACATACCTGTTCATTACCCACGATCTGTCGGTTGTCGAACATATCAGCAAAAAAATCATGGTCACTTATCTGGGCAAATGCGTCGAAATGGGCGACACGGATCAGATTTTCGACAACCCGCGCCACCCCTATACCAAAGCGCTGTTCAGCGCGCTGCCCGAACCGACGCTCGAAGCGCGCTATAAAAAACCGCAGCTTTTGACCGGCGAAGTCGCAAGCCCCGTCGATCCCAAACCAGGCTGCCGCTTTGCGCACCGCTGCCCGCACGCCACCGACAAATGCCGCGGGAGCGACATTCCCCTGCGTGAAATCGAGCCGGGCCATCTGGTCGCCTGCTGCCTGAATATGTAGTGAAAGGAAGATTTTATGTCTGTAATAGAAAAGAAACTGGAGTCGCTGGGCCTTATGCTGCCCGCGCCGCTCGGGCCGTCCCCGCTGGCCGAGCATGTTGTTGTTAAACGGGCAGGAGATCTGCTTTTTGTGGGCGGGATTGGGCCTATCAAAAATAAAATGCCGGCCGTTACGGGCCGGCTGGTTCGGGATATGAAGCACGAGGACGGTTACGAGGCAGCGCGTCTGGCGGCGCTCAACATGCTCAGCGTTATCAAAAGCGAGATCGGCGATCTCGACAGGGTCGCCGGGTTTGTCCGGCTGACCGGGTATGTGGCCAGCGACGGTGATTTTTACGATCAGCATATGATTTTAAACGGCGCGTCCCACCTGTTCAACGAGGTTTTTGGCGAAAAGGGGAGCCATGTCTGCACCGCGGTCGGCGTCAACGTCCTGCCCTTTAACGTGCCGGTCATCCTTGACGCCGTTGTGCAGGTTCTTTTGTGAGAAAGGGGTGACGGCATGATCAGACACGCAGACGAAATGCCGACTGTCCGCATTCCCAACATGCTGGGCGGCAAGCGGTACGTCGACGGCCAGCGTTTTCTCGAGGCCGACGAATCAATGGGAGCGGGCGCATTTTTCGGCCGCGCCACCATGCCGCCCGGCGGATCGTTCGGATTTCACATTCAGAAATGCCGGCCCGCAGGCGACATGGAGCTGTATTACATCATCAGCGGCAGGGCGCTGGCCTATGAAGAAGACAAGGTGGAAGAACTGGGGCCGGGGGACTTCTTTTTCTGCCCCAACGGCCTGTGGAACGGGCTGGAAAACATCGGCGACACCGATTTGGAGTTTTTGTCCATCCTGCTCTATAAAAACCCCAGGGATCCGGAATAAAAAGCAAAAACGGCATGGCGTTGGCCATGCCGTTTTTTTTGCGCAAACTAAATGTCGGCAGGGACGTGCAGGATGGTCGCCTTTTTCCAGCCGCCGGACAGGAAAAAACCGACGCCGACGGCAAAGGCAACGCCCGATGCAAACGGCGCGCCGAGACCGATGCCGAACAGCCCCCAGTCAAACAAAACGCCAAAGATATAGCACACGGGGATGCGGACGAGCAGGGCCGCCATGACGCCGTTGATAAAGGAAAAAGTGGTGTGGCCTGCACCGATGAACAGGCCGTTGAGGCCGGCCATCAGGGGGACGCAGATATAATCCAGGCTGAAAGCGCGCAGGTATTCGACACCGGCGGTGACAAGGGCCGGATCATCGGCAAAAATACGGATAATCTGAGCCGGGAAAAAGCGGGCCAGCAAAAAGACGCAGAAACTGATGCCAAAGCCCAGCGCCGTGCCGATTTTCATGGTCTGCACAGCGCGCTTCATCTCGCCGGCGCCGATGTTCTGGGCGCTCATGGCGGCGATGGCCGAGCTCATGGCAAAGGCGGGCAGCACGCCGAATGAGTTGAACTTGCTGACTGCGCCGACGGCGGCCGACGCCATGGCCGTCGGGTCGAGCAGGTTGACCATAGCGGTCAGGAACAGGAAGGAAATGCTGGTTGCGACATTCTGAACTGACATGGGCACGCCGATTTTGAGCAGCATACGCAGCCGTTCCGGGTGAAAGCCAAAGGATTTCAGGCTGAAGTCAAAGACAAAGTCATTGCGCTTTAAGTAAACGACGCACAACACGACGCTGAGCGCCTGCGAAATAATAGTCGCCAGTCCCGCGCCGAACGCGCCCCAGTGGAATACGGCGACCATGATAAGGTCGAGGACAATGTTGGTGACGCAGGCGATGGAGACAAAATAGAGCGGCCGTTTGCTGTCGCCCAGGCCGCGCATGATGGCGCTCAGCGCGTTATAGGCAAAAATAAAGATAATGCCCAGCGATGTGATGAACAAATAGCTCATGGCTTCGGGGAAGGACGGTTCCGGGGTCTGGATGGCGCGCAGGATGGGGCTGCGCAGCAGCAAGAGACCAACGGTGAAAATTGCGCCCAGCGCCATCAGGACGGAAAGCAGGGTGCCGATGGTTTCGCGCAGCGCCTTGCGGTCGCCTGCGCCCAGATATTGCCCGATGAGCACCGTGCCGCCGGCCGACAGGCCGAAGACCATGTTGGTGATCAGCTGGGTGACCTGTCCGCCGATGTTGACGCCGGACATGCTGACAGCGCCTGCATACTGGCCGACGATGATCATGTCGGCGACGCTGTACAGGGATTGGATGATGTTGGAAACAATGAACGGCAGCGCAAAACGCAGCAGCTGCGGCGCTACGGCGCCCTGCGCCAGATTGTGTTCCAGTTTGCTCACATAGGTTCCCTCCTCTTTTTATATCTAAAAAGCAGGCTTACTCCAGGGTCAGCTGCTTTTCAGGCAGGTCTTCGCTGCGCAAAAGGGCGCCGGCGGCCGGCAGGGTGCGGGTACGGTAGCGGGCAGGGTTGGACAGTGCAGACGAATCCAGCCGTTGGGCAGAAATAACTTTCTGCCCGCGCTTTAAGGCCATGACAGCGACGCCCTGCGTCGTGCGGGTTGTTTTGGGCGCCAGCAGGGCGGTATTGACGACCAGGGCGCGCACGCCGGTTGAAAGCACCAGCTCGGCGTCCCCGTCCAGCAGGAACGCGGCGACGAGCGGGCTGCGGTCGGAAAAGGCTCCGGTCAGCTTGCGGCGGTTGGACTTGGTTTGAAAAGCAGCGCTTTCGACGCGCGCGGCTTTGCCGTTTTCAAACACATACAGCAAGTGGCCGGTGTAATCGCCGGGCAAAAAGAGCCAAATCGGGGTTTCGCCCTCTTCCATTCCCAGCTTCTGGGGCAAAAAGTCGCCCAGTACGCTGGCCTTGCTGTCGTCGAACTCGTACAGGCGGGCTTTGTACGCCTGGCAGCGGTTGGTCAGGAAAATCACTTCGGCTGCATTGCGCCCTTCAAGCGCAAAGGCAATTTCATCGCCGTCCTTGAGCTTGTGTTCGCCCGACATGCGCAGGGACTGCGGCGTGATTTTTTTAAAATACCCTTCGCGCGTCATAAACAGGTGGACAGGGTAATCATCGATGCTTTGGGTCTCGTCATACTCTTCAATGTCGTCTTCGTACACGATGGAAGTGCGCCGGGTGGTCGGGTATTTCCTGATGACGTTTTTGAGTTCGCCGATGATGATGTCGCGCAGCTTGTCGCGGCTGGCGAGGACGCCTTCGAGCCTGTGGATTTCCTTTTCCAGTTCGTCGGTTTCAGACAGGCGCTTGAGGATATATTCCTTGTTGATGTTGCGCAGGCGGATTTCGGCGATATACTCGGCCTGTGTTTCGTCGATGCCGAAACCGATCATCAGATTGGGGATGACTTCGGCGTCTTCTTCGGTTTCGCGGATGATCTGAATGGCACGGTCGATGTCGAGCAGGATTTTGCGCAGGCCGTGCAGCAGGTGCAGGCGTTCCTTTTTGCGCTCCAGGTCAAAGTGGACGCGCCTTCGGACACATCCGGTGCGCCAGGCGGTCCATTCTTCCAGGATTTCAGCCACGCCCATGACGCGCGGCGTGCCGCCGATCAGCACGTTGAAGTTGCATGAAAAGGTGTCGCTCAGCGGCGTCAGCTTCATAAGCTTGGCCATCAGCTTGTCAGGGTCGGCGCCGCGCTTTAAATCAATGGTCAGGCGCAGGCCCTGCAAGCCGGTTTCGTCGCGCATGTCGGCAATTTCGCGGATCTTGCCGGCTTTGGTAAGCTCGGTAACCTTGTCAATGACGGCTTCGATGGTGGTTGTATAGGGGATTTCGGTGATTTCGATCATGTTGCCTTTCGGCACATAATTCCACTTGGCGCGCACGCGGAAAGAGCCGCGGCCGGTGCGGTAGATCTGCTCCATCTGCGCGCGGTCGTAGATGAGCTCGCCGCCGGTGGGAAAATCAGGGGCCGTCAGCACGGACAGCAGGTCGCACGACGGGTTTTTCATATACTCGATGGCGGCGCGGCAGGTTTCGTTCAAATCAAACCCGCAGATGTTGCACGCCATGCCGACGGCGATGCCCAGGTTGGCCGACACCAGGATATTGGGAAAGGTGGTGGGCAGCAGGGTCGGCTCTTTCATGGTGCCGTCGTAATTGTCGACAAAATCGACGGCGTCGACGTCGATGTCGGAAAAAAGCTCCTGGCAGATCTTGTCCAGCCGCGCTTCGGTGTAACGGGGCGCGGCATAGGCCATATCGCGCGAGTAGACCTTGCCGAAATTGCCTTTGGAATCGACAAAAGGCACCAGCAGCGATTCATTGGCGCGCGTCAGGCGGACCATGGTCTCGTAAATGGCGGCGTCGCCGTGCGGGTTGAGGCGCATGGTCTGGCCGACGATATTGGCCGACTTGGTGCGCGGGCCGGTCAAAAGGCCCATCTTGTACATGGTGTATAACAATTTGCGGTGGGCGGGCTTGAACCCGTCAATTTCGGGCAGCGCGCGGGACACGATGACGCTCATCGCATAGGGCATGAAGTTCTGTTCGAGCGTCTGGGTGATGGGCTGCTCCATATACCATTGTTTGCTGCTCATGAAAAGCTCCTTCAGCTGATGTCCAGCAGGTCGAGATATTTGGCGCCGTTTTCCGCGATAAAGTCCTTGCGCCCGCTCAGGTTGTCGCCGAGCAGCACGTCGAACATCTGCGCGGTGGCGCCGGCGTCTTCAGGAAGGATCTTGATGAGCCGGCGCGTCTCGGGGTTCATGGTGGTCTGCCACATCATTTCGGGCTCGTTTTCACCCAGCCCCTTGGATCGCATAATCGAGACCTTTTTGCCGGCGAGTTTTTTCAAAAGCTCGTCTTTTTCACGGTCGTCATAGGCAAAATACGACTTGTCTTTGACGGTCAGTTCGTAAAGCGGGGTCTCGGCGATATAAACGTAACCCTGCTCGATAAGCGCAGGGGTCAGGCGGTACAGCATGGTCAGGATGAGTGTGCGGATTTGAAAGCCGTCGTAGTCGGCGTCGGTGCAGATAATGACCTTGCTCCACCGCAAAGCGTCCAAATCAAAAGCCGCAAGATCGCGGCTTTTGGCCTTGACGTCGACACCGCAGCCGAGCACACGGATCAGATCGGTGATGATTTCAGATTTGAAGATTTTTCCGTAATCGGCCTTGAGACAGTTGAGAATTTTGCCGCGCACCGGCATGATGGCCTGGAACTCAGGGTCGCGGCCCTGCTTGACCGAACCGAGGGCGCTGTCGCCCTCGACGATATACAGTTCACGGCGGCTCAGATCCTTAGAGCGGCAGTCGACGAATTTCTGTACGCGGTTTTGGATGTCGATGCTGCCGGCCAGCTTTTTTTTGATATTGAGGCGGGCGTTTTCCGCCTGCTCGCGCGAACGCTTGTTGATGAGCACCTGCTCGGCGATTTTGTCAGCGTCCTGCTTGTTTTCAATAAAATAGACCTCGAGGTTGGAACGCAGGAACTCGGTCATCATCTCCTGGATAAACTTGTTGGTGATGGCCTTTTTGGTCTGATTTTCGTACGAGGTATAGGTAGAAAAGCCGTTGGTGATTAAAATCAGGCTGTCAGCGACGTCCTGAAAGGTGATTTTGCTTTCGTTTTTCTGGTATTTCCCCTGCTGCTTGAGGTAGGCGTCGATGGCCGAAACAAAGGCCGAACGCGCCGCCTTGTCGGGCGCGCCGCCGTGCTCGAGCCACGAAGAATTGTGGTAATATTCCAGCCGCGCGCCCGCCTGCACAAAGCAGAAGGCCGCCTCGACCTTGACTTTGTATTCCGGCTTGTCCGCACGGTCGCGCCCGCGCTTTTCCGCGCGGCATGAGCGGACGGGGGTCAGCGGCGCGTCGCCCGCCAGTTCGCGGGCGTAATCTAAAATCCCGTTGGGGTAAACGAAGACGTACTCTTCAAACTGCCCGGGGGCAGTTTCGTTCTTCAGGTGGAAGGTCAGCCCGGCGTTGACGACGGCCTGACGCTTGAGCGTGTCCAAGTAATAGGAAAGAGGAATGTCAATGTCGGTAAAAACGTCGAGGTCGGGCTTGAAGCGCTGAACCGTGCCGGTCTTTTTGCCCGAATAGGGCGTTTTGATCATGCCGTTGGGCGCGTCGGTGACGTTTTCACCCCGCTTGAAATGCAGCGTGTATTCAAACCCGTCGCGCCGGACCGAAACATCCATGTATTCTGAGCTGTACTGGGTGGCGCAGGCGCCCAGGCCGTTTAAGCCGAGGGAGTATTCGTAGCTTTCGCCCTCGTCGTTTTTGTATTTGCCGCCCGCGTACAGCTCGCAGTAAATGAGTTCCCAGTTGTAACGTCCTTCTTTTTCGTTGTAATCCAGGGGCATACCGCGCCCGAAATCCTCGACTTCGATGGACTTGTCGAGATAGCGCGTGACGTTGATGACCGTCCCGTAGCCCTCGCGCGCCTCGTCGATGGAATTGGACACGATTTCGAAAAAGGCGTGTTCACAGCCCTCGATGCCGTCCGAGCCAAAAATGACGCCGGGGCGCTTACGGACGCGGTCGGCGCCCTTGAGCGAAGAAATGCTGTCGTTCCCGTATTCCTGCCGGGGTTTTTTGGTCATGATTGCCTCCCAATGGTGCGGTTTCCCAGATAGCGTACCATATAATAATACCGAATATTCAGCCGGGTGTCAAATGTTTGTTCGCAGGCAGCGCCGTATGACGCATAGGTTTTGGCATATCAGGGAAAACTTCCTCTATATATCAAACACGGAGGTGTCTGTAATGCCGCTTGCCATGAAAAAAAGGCCGAAAGAACCCAGCCCCGAACAGCAGCAGCTTTTGGATGAATACTACGCGGTCAAGCTTGAACTCGACCATGCGCGCGGCGTTTTCGAGCAGGTGACCGACCCGGATCTGATTTCCGCCGTCGTGTACGAAATCAACGCGCTGCAGACCCGCTGTTCCCACCTGCTGACGCAGCTGCGCGAGCAAAACGTCTGCAACTTCCGTATCATGCGCTGAAGCGCGCCGGCCGCCCCCGCGGGCGGCGTTTTTTGCAGCCTGCCCCCAGGCATGAAGCCGCTGTGGCGTGAATAAAATGGCACCATCAAACAAAAGTCTGGGGGATCTGTTATGAAGTGGATTCAAAAGATGAAAAAACTGCCGCGCGGCCGGCGGGGGCTGGTGCTGGCGCTGGCGGCCGCGCTGGTTCTCGGCGTTTTTTCCGTTACGCCGGCCGGCCAGGCGGTACGCGCGTCGGCCATGAAAAGGGATCTGCCCATTTACTGCGTGCAAAAAGACAGCAAAGTGTGTTCGCTCACCTTTGACGCCGCATGGGGCAATGAAGACACACAGCAGCTCATCGACATTCTCGGCAAGTACAAAATCAAGGCCACCTTTTTTGTCGTCGGCGACTGGGTTGACAAATACCCTGAATCGGTCAAGGCGCTGCACGACGCCGGGCACGAGGTTATGAACCATTCCAACACGCACGCGCATATGACCAAGCTGAGCGCCGAAGAGATCATTGCCGACGTCAACGCGTGCAGCGACAAGATCGAAAACGTCACCGGCGTGCGCCCCGAGCTGTTCCGGCCGCCTTACGGCGAATACGACGACAAGGTGATTTCGACGCTGCGCGACATGGGGATGTACAGCATCCAGTGGGATGTCGACAGCCTGGACTGGAAAGAAATTTCGGCGCAAGAGATCACCGAGCGGGTGACGTCGCGCGTGCAGCAGGGGTCGATTGTGCTGTTCCACAACGCCGCAAAACACACGCCTGAGGCGCTGCCCGGGCTGATAGAAAAGCTTATACAGCAGGGGTATTCCTTTGTACCGGTTTCAGAACTCATTCTGCGCGATAATTACGACATCGATCACGCCGGCCGCCAAATCCCGGCAGCGGGCGTATCGCAGTAAACACTTGACAATCGGCCCGCTCTGCGTTACGCTGAAAGAAAGACCCGCCTGAAGCGGGAAAAGGGAGGAAGCAGCATGAAAGTCTTTATCAGCGCAGACATTGAAGGCGTGGCCGGAACCATGAGCCATACCGAGTGCCGCAGCACAGAAAGCGTGTACCGCAAGTATGCCGACATCATGACGCGTGAAGTTGTCGCCGCGTGCGAGGGCGCGCTGGCCGCCGGAGCCGACGAAGTACTTGTCAAGGACGCCCACGGCGGGGCCAACAACATCGACGTCGAAATGCTGCCGCGCCGCGTGCGGCTTATCCGCGGCTTCAGCGGGCATCCCTACGGCATGGCCGAAGGGGTTGAAGGCGGGTTTGACGCCGCCATGTTTGTGGGCTATCATTCGGCTGCCGGTTCGCCGGGGAGCCCAATGTCCCATACCGTCCGCGGCAGCATGAATTACATCCTGCTCAACGGCCGCCGCACCAGCGAGTTTATGCTGTACAGCGGCGCCGCCGCGCTCGAGGGCGTGCCGTCGGTGCTTTTGTCGGGCGACAAGACGCTGTGCGACGAATCGCGCGAGTTTGTGCCCGGGCTGCACACGGTCTGGACCAAAGACGCCCGCGGCGTCACGGTGATCACCAAGACGCCGGCCGAAGTGCGCGACGAACTGCGCGCCGCCGCCGAGCAGGCCGTCCGCGACCGCGGAAATATCGATCTGCCGAAGCTCGCTGATCATTACGAACTTGAAATCAATTACAAAGACCATACGCAGGCGTACCGGATGTCCTTTTTCCCCGGTATGGAACAGAAAGACGCCCAGACCGTCGTCCTGCATACAGATAAGCTGTTCGACGTGCTGCGCGCCCTGCGCTTTGTTTTGTAAACGCCGGCTGAAAGGGCCGCTGCCGTATCAGGCAGCGGCTTTTTGTGTTTTAATAATGTTCCGGGCGGAAAACGGGCGGCGCGGCTGTCAGCCGCGCCGCCCGTTCAGGCAGTTTTGCGAAATGGAAACGATTAGTTGTCGTACAGAGCGGCCAGCTTGGACAGGTGCTCATAGCGGGCCTGCGCCTCGGCTTCGTTCTTGGCGAACAGCTCGCTGGCGCGGTCGGGGAACTCGCGGGTCAGGCGGCTGTAACGGGCTTCGTTCATCAGGAAGTCCTGATAGCCGCCGGCCGGGGCCTTGGAATCGAGGATGAAGCGCTTGCCGGGTTCGGCAGCCGGGTTGAAGCGGAAGAGGTTCCAGTAGCCGCACTCGACAGCCTTCTTCATCTCGGCCTGGCAGTTCTGCATACCGCCCTTTATGGAGTGCATCTCGCAGGGCGAGTAGCCGATGATGATGGACGGGCCGTCATACGCCTCAGCTTCGGTGATGGCTTTGATGGTCTGGGCCGGGTTGGCGCCCATGGCGACCTGCGCGACATAGACATAGCCATACTGCATGGCGATTTCGGCGAGGCTCTTTTTCTTGACGTCCTTGCCGGCCGCGGCAAACTGCGCGACCTGGCCGATGTTGGAAGCCTTGGAAGCCTGGCCGCCGGTATTGGAATAGACCTCGGTGTCAAACACGAAGATGTTGACGTTCTTGTTGGAGGCGAGGACATGGTCAACACCGCCGTAGCCGATATCATAGGCCCAGCCGTCGCCGCCGAAGATCCAGACCGACTTTTTGCTCAGGTATTCTTTCTTGGACAGGATCTCTTCAGCCAGGCTGCAGGCTTCGCAGTTGCAGTAAGGCTTGCCGGCGGCCTTCAGAGCCTGCATGTTCTCGAGCATGGCGGCATGCTTGTCGCCAAACTTGGCCTTGCCCTCATCGCTGTTGAGGAAAGCCAGGCCCTCGTCAACGGTCAGAATGCCCTCTTCCAGAGCGGCGACATATTCCTTGGTGGCAGCCAGGTTGGCTTCGCCGTCGTTCATGGTGTCCAGCCACTTCTGAGCGGCGGCCTTGAGTTCGGGCGTGCAGTAGGGGACTTCGATCAGGGCGCGGGTCTTGTCAGCCAGGCCTTCGCGGATCTTTTCCTGGCCGAGATACAGGCCCAGGCCGTGCTCGGCGTTGTCTTCAAACAACGAGTTGCACCATGCGGGGCCGTGGCCTTCTTTGTTGGTGCAGAAAGGCGACGTGGCGCCCGGGCCGCCCCAGATGGACGAACAGCCGGTGGCGTTCGAAATATACATACGGTCGCCGAACAGCTGGGTGACCAGGCGGGCATAGCTGGTTTCGGCACAGCCGGCACACGAGCCCGAGAACTCGAGCATGGGCTGCTTGAACTGGCTGCCCTTGATGGTGTTGTCCTGCATATCGGGCTTGTACGAGACATTGTCGACGCAGTAGCCAAAGACTTCCTGCTGGGCAGCCTGGCTTTCCTGCGGGACCATGCTCAGGGCCTTGACCGGGCAGACGCCGACGCAGACGCCGCAGCCCATGCAGTCCAGCGGGGAAATGGCCATGGTGTACTGATAAACGCCTTTGCCCTTGCCGGCCTTGATGTCGACGATTTTGGCGGCCGCCGGGGCGTTTTTAGCTTCGTCCGCAGTCAGTGCAAACGGGCGGATGGTGGCGTGCGGGCAGACATAAGCACAGTTGTTGCACTGGATGCACTTGTTCTGATCCCATTCGGGCACGGTCACGGCAACGCCGCGCTTTTCATAAGCGGAAGCGCCCAGCTCGAACTGGCCGGTGACGTGATCCATAAAGACCGAGACAGGCAGGCTGTCGCCGTCCATCTTGTCGATGGGGAAGAGGATGTCCTTGACCTGTTTGACCAGCTCGGGCTTGCCCTTGAGAACGGTGGTATCCGGCTCGTCGACAGCGTTGGCCCAGTCAGCGGGGACGTCGATCTTGACGTAGGCGGTGGCGCCGGCGTCGATGGCCTTGTGGTTCATCTCGACAACGTCCATGCCCTTCTTGGAATAGGACTTGGTGGCCGCGTCCTTCATATACTGGATGGCCTCTTTTTCGGGCATGATCTTGGCGAGCGAGAAGAAGGCGCTCTGCAAAATGGTGTTGGTGCGCTTGCCCATGCCGATCTCGCGGGCCAGGTCAATGGCGTTGATGGTGTAAAGCTGGATATTGTTTTTGGCGATATAACGCTTGGCGTCCGCCTTCATGTGGTGGTTGAGCTCGTCCAGGTTCCACTGGCAGTTGATCATGAACACGCCGCCGGGCTTGACGTCGTTGACCATCTTAAAGCCCTGGGTGACATAGCTCGGGTTGTGGCAGGCGACAAAGTCGGCCTTGTTGATATAGTACGAACTCTTGATGGGCTTGTCGCCGAAGCGCAGGTGGCTGATGGTGACGCCGCCGGTCTTCTTGGAGTCGTACTGGAAGTAGGCCTGCACGTACTTGTCGGTGTGGTCGCCGATGATTTTGATGGAGTTCTTGTTGGCGCCGACGGTGCCGTCGCCGCCCAGACCCCAGAACTTGCACTCGATGGTGCCGGCCGGGGCGGTCTCGGGCGCGGGCTCTTCAGGCAGGGACAGGAAGGTGACGTCGTCGACGATGCCGATGGTGAACTGGCGGCGCGGCGCGTCTTTCTTCAATTCGGTGTAGACGGCAAAGACCGAAGACGGCGGGGTGTCCTTCGAGCCGAGGCCGTAGCGGCCGCCGATGACCGTGATGTCGTTCTTGCCGGCATTGGCCAGGGCCGAGACGACGTCGAGGTACAAAGGCTCGCCCAGCGAGCCGGGCTCTTTGGTGCGGTCGAGCACGGCGATCTTTTTGCAGGTCGCGGGAATGGCGGCCAGCAGGTGCTCGGTCGAGAACGGACGGAACAGGCGGACCTTGACCAGGCCGACCTTTTCGCCGTGGGCGTTAAGGTAGTCGATGACTTCTTCGGCAACGTCGCAGATCGAACCCATGGCGACGATGACGCGGTCGGCGTCGGGCGCGCCGTAGTAGTTGAACAGCTTGTAGTCGGTGCCCAGCTTTTCGTTGACCTTGTTCATGTACTTCTCAACGACGGCGGGCAGGGCGTCATAGAACTTGTTGCAGGCTTCGCGGTGCTGGAAGAAAATGTCGCCGTTTTCGTGGCTGCCGCGCATGGAGGGGTGCTCGGGGTTGAGCGCGCCGGCGCGGAAGGCGGCGACGGCGTCCATGTCGCACATGTCCTTCAGATCGTCAAAATCCCAGACGGCGATCTTCTGCAGCTCGTGGCTGGTGCGGAAGCCGTCAAAGAAGTTGAGGAAGGGCACCTTGCCCGACAGGGCGGCCAGGTGGGCGACAGGAGCCAGATCCATGACTTCCTGCACGTTGCCTTCGCACAGCATGGCAAAACCGGTCTGGCGGCAGGCCATGACGTCGGAATGATCGCCGAAGATATTCAGGGCGTGGGTCGAAACGGTGCGGGCCGAAACGTGGAAGACGGCGGGCAGCTGTTCGGCGGCGATCTTGTACATGTTGGGAATCATGAGCAGCAGGCCCTGCGAAGCCGTATAGGTCGTCGTCAGGGCGCCGGCGCCCAGCGAGCCGTGAACAGCGCCGGCCGCGCCGGCTTCAGACTGCATCTCGACAACCTTGACGGTGCTGCCAAAGATATTCTTCAGGCCGTTGGCCGACCACTGGTCCACCAGGTCCGCCATCGGGCTGGACGGGGTGATGGGGTAGATGGCCGCAACTTCGCTGAACGCATACGAGACATGCGCGGCGGCGTTGTTGCCATCCATGGTTTTCATTTTTCTTACCACGGGAATCTTCCTCCTTTATAGTTCCGGTGTGGCTCGGGTAATAAACGCTATACCTTATATATTCTATCAAATAAAATCGGGTCTGTAAACAGATTTTGCGGAAGAAAATACGAAAAATCTGTAGGAGTACAATACATCTTGGACAGTTGAATAAAAAAAGGATGAAGGATAAGGCCTCATCGGTTATAGTTGGAGTTGTGAGACAACAACTGAACGAGAGGGGGCCATATCCTTCATGAGTAAGAGTATAACACAGGACATGGCATACAGGCAATCCCT
>CALWJQ010000027.1 GCA_944381055.1 uncultured Clostridia bacterium
CGCTAACTCCCCGACTAGTGCGGCCTTGCCGCGGGCCGGGCGCACACGCGCCGTCCGCCGGAAGGCTGTCTGTAGTATCATACATCATTTTCGCCCATTTATCAATAACATTTTATTGTTTTGAAAAGTGTAGGACTACAATACATATTGGAAAAGTGAATAAAAAAGGATGAAGGATAAGGCCACATCGGTTATAGTTGGAGTTGGAGACAACAACGTAACGAGAGGGGGCCATATCCTTCATGAGCAAGAGTATAACACAGGACATGGCATATCGGCAATCCCTAATGAAGTACGTGGAGAAACACGGCGTCAAGCGGGCCAGCCGGAAGTATAACAAAAGCCAGTCTTATATCTACTTTTGGAAAAAGCGTTGGGATGGCACACCGGAATCATTGGCCTGCCGGTCCCGGAGACCACACCACCACCCGAACCAACACACGGAGGCAGAGCTGAAACTGATCCGGGATATGCGCCGCCGCAATCCGAAGCTGGGCATGATGGAACTGTGGCACCGTCTGCGCCAGAGAGGCTACACCCGCCGCCCGGAGAGCCTGTTCCGGGTCATGAGAAAGCTGGGGCTGTTCTCGCCGAAAGAGAAGAAACAGGCCTACAGGCCAAAGCCCTATGAGCAGATGACCTATCCGGGCCAGCGTGTTCAGGTGGATGTGAAGGTGGTCCCCCGCCGCTGTATCTCGGACCCGGAGCTGCGTCTGTTCCAGTACACCGCCATTGACGAGTTCACCCGTCTGCGCTTCCTGGCCGCCTACCCGGAGCAATCCACCTATTCCTCTGCTGACTTCCTCAAAAGGCTGGTCAAATGGTACGCCCGCCGGGGCATCCGGGTGGAGTGCGTCCAGACAGATAACGGCTTTGAATTTACCAATCGTTTCTCCAGCAGCAAGCGGGATCTCCCCACTCTGTTTGAGTCCACCGCCGCCCAATTGTGTATCCGCCACAAGCTGATCCGCCCCTACACCCCCCGCCACAATGGCAAGGTCGAGCGCAGCCACAGGGAGGATCAGAAACGCTTCTATTCCTGCCACCGCTTTTATTCCCTGGACGACTTCGCAAAACAGCTCGCCATCCATAACCGCCGCTCCAACAACTTCCCCATGAGACCCCTCGGCTGGCTTTCCCCCTCAGAGTTTACTGTCCAATATGTTTGACAAACCTACACGGCGTCCAGCCGCTCATCCAGAAAATCAACGCTTCCGCTGACACCATCCGTCAGCATCTGGTTCCATAAAAAAGGCCGGGGACGAAAATCCCCGGCCCCGACGTGCAGCCCAGGCCGCTTTCAGCAGCGGCCTTTGGTCTGGAAATGCTCCATGCCGCCGTACAGCTTTTGAATCAGCGCGAACTCTTCCTTGTCGTACAGGGCGCACTGGCCGCGGGTAAAGGCTTTGGCCACTTCGACCATAAAGCGGGCCGCGGACTCGCAGTCGTCAAAATGGCAGGCGCCGGTGGCGCAGCCGGGTACCGCCGTCTCGGCCGTGATGGCGATGCCGACAACCGGCGCGTCGGTCGCCGTCGCGGGCTGCAAAATGCTGTTCAGGTGATAAAGCCCGTTGCCGTAAGGCGTGATGTCCTGCTGGGACAGGGCAAAGACCAGCGGCAGGCGGCCGGTGGTAATCTGCATCAGGTCGAGCAGGTCGTCGCTGACCTTGAGGATGTACCCCTGCTTGACGGTCGGTGAAATGGCAAAGCCGCGCGCGTTGATGATGCGGTTCCCTTTGGTCGTGTCGACGACCAGAATCCCGTCGAGGTCGGCGCTGACTTCTTCCTGGTTGACCTGGTACATCTCGACGGGCGAACCCATAAAGGGCACCGGGTCATGGGGCTGAGTCGGCGCGTCGGGGCAGACGTGGGTTGAGATAAAGACGTCGCCTTCCAAAAAATCGCCCTTCTGCTGCATGTCGAGCAGTTTGGCGGCACAAGCCAGCGCGACAAGCGCGCCGTCGCCGTCCGACACAAAGCCGAGCCGTTCCGGACGCGCGCCCAGGCCTCCCAGGCGCCCGAGCAGCCCGATGGTCGGGGCGCTGCCGCCCGACGACTTTCCGTTCTTGCCCGGAATGGTCACTTTGACCATATCGGTCCCGCCTTTTGGGCCCTGCAAGCGGTTGACTGTAACATGGCAGTCGGGGCGGATGGATTGCAGATAATGGGCTACCATCTGTCCGCTGGCGTCAGCGCGGTCCAACAGTTCATAAATGTTGATGATTTCACGCAAAAGCATGGTCTGACCTCCTGTTTTCAGATATCTTTATCATACCACGCCGCAACGCGCTTGACAATTATTTTCATATGCGGCATACTGAAAGTGCGGCATACGGCGCGCTTTTTGACGCAGACTAGCAATATTCCCTGTGCAAGGAGCGTTGCTATGCAAGCTATCAAACTCATCGGAGTGCTCATCATCATTGTGGGCTTTGCCCTGAAAAAAGATACCCTGGCCACCGTTGTCGCAGCCGGCATCGCCACTGGCCTTGCCGCCCGCATGGACCTGGCGGACATTCTGTCTACCCTGGGGGCAGCCTTTTTATCGCAGCGTCTGGCGACGCTGTTCGTCCTGACGCTGCCGGCCGTCGGCCTGTGCGAACGCTGCGGCCTGCGCGACAAGGCGACCGACTTTATCGGCCGGCTCAAAAACGCCACCACCGGCCGCGTTCTGTCCTTTTACCTTCTGGTGCGCTCGCTGGCTTCGGCCGCTTCGCTGCGTGTCGGCGGTCATCCACAGTTTGTGCGTCCGCTCGTCGCCCCCATGGCCCTTGGCGCGGCCCGGGCTCAGTACGGCCGTCTTTCGGCCCGCGCGGAAGACGAGATCAAGGCGCACTGTGCCGCGTCTGACAACTACGGCAATTTTTTTGCTCAAAACTGCTTTATCGGCGCTTCCGGCACCATGCTGATCGCCACAACGCTCAGCGAGCTCGGCTATGCCGCCGACCCGCTGCACATCGCCGCCGCCAGCGTCCCCATTGCCGCAGCTTCCCTGCTGATCGGCTCGGCATCCAACCTGCTTTTTGACCGCCGCCTGGCGCGTCTGTGCATAGAGGACCGCTCATGACGGCCGCCGACATCCTTGCCGAAGTCTTTTACGGCCTGGTCGGCCTGCTGTTCCTGCTGACCGGCCTGCGCGCCCGGCGCGCAGCGGGCGCAGGCGCCGCGCTTTTCTGGTTTATCCTGGCCTTTGCCTTTATCGCGGGACCGTGGCTGCCCGACTGGGCGACCGGCCTGTGCATTGTCCTGCTCGCCGTCCTGACCGCCCTCGGCCGGGTTCGTCCCGGCGTATCCGACGCCCCGACGGACGGGCAGACCCGCCAAAACGCCGACCGCTTCGGCGGCCGCGTCTTCCTGCCCGCTGTGGTTTTGGCCGTCAGCGCCGTGCTGGCCGCTACCTTTCTGCCGTTTGGCGCCAGCAACGCCATCGGCATTTCGGCCCTTATGGCTCTCGCCGCGGCGCTGCTGCTTTTCCGCATTCCTTCCCGCGATGTCCCCCGCGCCGCCGTGCGCGACGGCGTGCGGCTCATCGACAGCATCGGCCCCGCCGGGATTCTTCCGCAGGTGCTGGCGGCGCTCGGCGCACTGTTCACGGCAGCCGGCGTAGGCGACGTTGTTTCGTCCGCCGTATCCGCCGTCATCCCTGCGGGCAGCCGGCTGGCCGCTGTCGCCGTCTACTGCGCCGGCATGGCGCTGTTCACCGCCGTCATGGGCAACGGCTTCGCCGCCTTTTCCGTTATCACTGCCGGCGTCGGCGTCCCTTTTCTCATCGCGCAGGGCGCAAACCCTGTCGTTGTCGGCGCCCTCGGCCTGACGGCTGGTTACTGCGGCACCCTTGTCACACCGATGGCCGCCAACTTTAATATCATGCCGGCCGCCCTGCTTGAAATGCGCGGCAAATATGGCATCCTGCGCGCACAGGCCCCGGTTGCAGCCATACTGTTGTGCATCCACGTCGCCCTTATGTTATTTTTAGCATTTTAAATACAGAGAGGAGCCTTATTCCATGAAAATTCTGCTCACTGCCTTTGACCCTTTTGGCGGCGAAACCATTAATCCCGCGCAGGAAGCGGTACGGCTGGTCGCCGACACTGTCGCCGGCGCGGAAATCGTCAAGCTTGAAGTGCCGACCGTGTTTCACAAAAGCATCGAAGTCATGCTGCAAAAGGCGCGTGAAGTGCGGCCCGACGCCATTTTGTGCATCGGGCAGTCCGGCGGCCGCAGCGAACTGACCCCTGAACGGGTGGCCATCAATATCAGCGACGCCCGTTTTGCCGACAACGAAGGCAATCAGCCCATCGACGAGCCCATATATCCGGACGGCGCGGCGGCCTATTTTTCCAACCTGCCCGTCAAGGCAATGGTCGAGGCCATCCGGGCCGCGGGTATCCCCTCCAGCCTGTCCAATACGGCAGGGACCTATGTCTGCAACCACCTGATGTACGGCGTCCTGTACCATATCGAACGCGAAATGCCCGGCGTGCGCGGCGGGTTTATCCATGTCCCCTTTGTGCCCCGGCAGGTGGCGCGCCGCGGCACGCCCGCCCCTTCTTTGTCCGAACAGGACATTGCCCGCGGCATCGAAGCCGCGCTTGAAGCCATTGTCACCCACCGGACCGATTTGCGGACGGCGGAAGGCAAAGAGCACTGATCCCTGCGCATATGCAGAAATCCCCCGGCCAAAAGGCCGGGGGATTCTTTTATCCGGATATATCGCCGCTTTTGCGGCCCAGATCGTTGATCGACGCGGCAATGCGCTCTGCCATGCGATCCCTCTCGTGCGAAAACGGCGCGCCGTCAGGAAAGAGCAGCGGCTCGCCCACCACTACGGTTTTGCGTTTCCGGCTGCAATAAACCGGTG
>CALWJQ010000028.1 GCA_944381055.1 uncultured Clostridia bacterium
CCTTATGTGTACACAATAAGCGTTTTCAAAAGAATAACGAAATTATTTTATACGATTTCCCTGCAAATTGCAAGGGCTTTTGGACAATTACTTGCCGTGCGCGATCTTTTCCTGCAGGCTCTTGGGAACCTCGGTGTAATGGCTCGGTTCCATCGAGTACTGGCCGCGCCCCTGGGTACGGCTGCGCAGGTCGGTCGCATAGCCGAACATTTCAGACAGCGGGACAAAAGCGTCGATCTGCTGTGCGCCCGGCCGGGCTTCCATGCCCTGGATCTGTCCGCGGCGCGAATTGAGGTCGCCGATGACGTCGCCCATATACTCTTCGGGAACGATGACAGACACCTTCATAATAGGCTCCATAATAACCGGATCGCACTTCTGCATGGCTTCTTTAAACGCCATGGAGCCGGCGATCTTAAAGGCCATTTCAGACGAGTCGACCTCGTGGTACGAGCCGTCGTACAGCGTAACCTTGACGTCGACGACCGGGTATCCGGCCAACACGCCGGCGTGCATGGCGCCCTGAATGCCCTGGTCGACAGCGGGGATATATTCCTTGGGAACAGCGCCGCCGACAATGGCGTTGATGAACTCATAGCCCTTACCCGATTCATTGGGTTCAAGGCGGATCTTGACGTGGCCGTACTGACCCTTGCCGCCCGACTGACGCGCATACTTGGTATCCTGCTCGGCAGACTTGCGAATGGTCTCTTTGTAGGCAACCTGCGGCGCGCCGACGTTGGCTTCGACCTTGAACTCACGCAGCAGACGGTCGACGATAATTTCAAGATGCAGCTCGCCCATGCCGGCGATAATGGTCTGCCCCGTCTCTTCGTCGGTGTAAGTGCGGAAGGTCGGGTCTTCCTCAGCCAGCTTGGCCAGGGCGATGCCCATCTTTTCCTGGCCGGCCTTGGTTTTGGGCTCAATGGCGACGCGGATAACAGGCTCGGGGAACTCCATGGATTCGAGGATGATGGGGTGATTCTCGTCGCACAGCGTATCGCCCGTCGTCGTGTTCTTCAGGCCGACAGCGGCGGCGATGTCGCCGGCATACACCATGTCGATGTCCTCGCGGTGATTGGCATGCATCAGCAGGATGCGGCCGATACGCTCGCGGTTGTTCTTTTCCTTCGAGCTGTTCAAAACGGTAGACCCCGTTTTGAGCGTGCCGGAATAGACGCGGAAGAAGCACAGCTTGCCCACATAGGGGTCGGTCATGATTTTAAACGCCAGCGCCGAGAAGGGCTCGTCGTCCGACGAATGGCGGCAGTCCGCCTCACCCGTTTCGGGGTTCACGCCCTCAATCGCCTTGATGTCGGTCGGGGCGGGCATATAATCGACGACCGCGTCCAGCAGCTTCTGAACGCCCTTGTTGCGGTAAGACGTGCCGCAGATGACCGGGATCATCTTGACGGCGATGGTCGCCTTGCGAATGGCGGCGCGGATGGTCTTGGCGGGGATTTCCTCGCCCTCGAGGTATTTTTCCATGATTTCGTCATCGAACTCAGAAATCGCCTCGAGCATTTTGGCGCGGTACTCTTCGGCCTGTTCCTTCATGTCGTCGGGAATCTCTTCCACGCGCATGTCTTTGCCGAGGTCGTCATAATACACGTCGGCCTTCATCTCAACCAGATCGACAATACCGCGGAAGGTGTCCTCGGCGCCGATAGGAAGCTGGATGGGGACGGCGTTGCATTTGAGACGCTCGTGCATCATGTCGACGACACGATAGAAATCGGCGCCCATGATGTCCATCTTATTGACATAGGCCATGCGGGGGACGCCGTATTTGTCGGCCTGACGCCAGACAGTTTCCGACTGGGGCTCGACGCCGCCCTTGGCGCAGAAAACGGTCACAGACCCGTCAAGCACACGGAGCGAACGCTCGACCTCGACAGTGAAGTCGACGTGACCCGGGGTGTCAATAATATTGATCCGATGCCCCTTCCAGGTGCAGGTCGTAGCCGCCGAAGTAATGGTAATGCCGCGTTCCTGCTCCTGCGCCATCCAGTCCATGGTCGCCGCACCCTCGTGGGTTTCGCCCATCTTGTGGTTGCGGCCGGTGTAGAACAGGATGCGTTCGGTCGTCGTGGTCTTGCCGGCGTCAATGTGCGCCATAATGCCAATGTTTCGAGTCAATTCCAAAGGATACTGCCTTGGCATTTACTTTCTCCTCTCCAAATTGATCTGCAGAGCGGCATTGCCTACCACCGGAAGTGGGCAAACGCCTTGTTGGCCTCGGCCATCTTGTGCGTATCCTCGCGCTTTTTCACAGCGCCGCCCGTGTTATTGCAGGCGTCGAGAATCTCGTTGGCCAGGCGCTCGCGCATGGTTTTTTCACTGCGCGCGCGGGAATAATTGGTCAGCCAGCGCAGGCCGAGGGTCTGGCGGCGTTCCGGACGGACCTCCATCGGGACCTGATAGGTAGCGCCGCCGACGCGACGCGCCTTGATCTCGAGCGAGGGCATGACGTTTTCCATCGCCTGCTGGAACATTTCAACGGGCTCTTTACCCGATTTTTCCCTGACGATTTCAAAAGCGTCGTAAACGATTTTCTGCGCAACGCCCTTTTTGCCGTCCAGCATGATATTATTGATAAGCTTGGTAACGAGCTTTGAGTTGTAAAGCGGATCCGGAAGAACGTCCCTTTTGGGAACAAAACCTCTTCTGGGCACTTTGCTTCCCTCCTTCACAAAATGATTTCATAGGTACTCAAAAGCTTGCAGGCACAGCGTTTCCCGGCAGGAAACCTTGCCTTGCTCCTGGATGCGCCTGAGCGGTTTTGCAAGACGGGGACGCCCCATCTATGTCAAATACCACCAAAGCGGCTGCTTTGCGATATACCTTTTCAAAAGTAAACGCTGGGTTATTTGCCGGCCTTGCCAGCCTTGGGACGCTTGGCGCCGTACTTGGAACGGCCCTGCATACGGCCGCTGACGCCCTGGGTATCAAGCGTGCCGCGAATGATGTGATAACGCACACCAGGCAGATCCTTGACACGGCCGCCTCTGACCATAACGACAGAGTGCTCCTGCAGGTTATGGCCAACGCCGGGGATATAGCCCCAAACTTCCATGCCATTGGTCAGACGAACACGGGCAACTTTGCGCAGAGCCGAATTCGGCTTTTTCGGGGTCATGGTCTTCACGGTTGTGCAGACGCCGCGCTTTTGGGGCGAGGCCAGATCGATCGCCATTTTCTTTTTGGAATTGTACCCTTTCTGGAGCGCCGGAGCCGTCGACTTGTAAGTGACTTCCTCCCTGCCCTTTCTGACGAGCTGATTGAACGTAGGCATAACGTACCTCCTTTTTTCAAGATTTTTTACTTTAAACGGGGGGACCGCTCTCTGCGGCCCCCCGTAAAAGCCGCATCGTTCCTGCTTTATCTGAGCAGCACGGCAACTGCCGCGCCAACCTCAATCCCGCAGGCCGCGCCCAGTTCGCGCATGGTATCCACTCGGGTGATTTCCACCCCGTGGCGGGCGCACAAGGCGCAAAAATCCGCCGTGACGCGTTCTTCCGCGTCTTTTGCAACAAAGGCATGGCGGGCTTTGTTTTCCATCACTGCGCGCTGCGATTGTTTCAGTCCGGTCACTTTTGCATGTGTATTCAGTTCCTGCAGCATCGTGTCCCTCCTAAAACTGCCCGCAAATACAGATTATACACTGTTTTGTACAGCAAGTCAACAGTCTGCGCTGATGATTTCTTCATAATCACCGTTGTATATTTCCATACCGCTGCCGGCCGGAATCAGTTTGCCGATAATAACGTTTTCTTTCAGTCCGAGCAGCGGATCAACCTTGCCTTTGATGGCGGCCTCGGTCAAGACGCGGGTCGTTTCCTGGAAGGACGCCGCAGACAGGAAGCTGTCGGTTGCCAGGGACGCTTTGGTAATGCCGAGCAGCACCGGCGTTGCCGTAGCCAGCTCCAGCTCTTCGCCGGTTTCCTCCATGCGCTTTGCAACGGCGGCATTGGCGTCTTCAAACTCGATAATGTCGACCAGCGCGCCGGGCAGAAGGTCGGTCGCACCCTCGCGTTCAACCTTGACCTTGCGCATCATCTGACGCACAATGACTTCGATATGACGATCATTGATGTCAACGCCCTGCTGGCGGTAAACGCGCTGAACTTCCTGTGTCAAATAAGCGTGAACAGCCGCGACGTCGCGCACCCGCAGGACATCGTGCGGGTTCAGGGCGCCTTCGGTCAGCTCGGTTCCCTGCTCAATCACGTCGCCTTCGCGCACTTTGAGGGGCATGCTCGCGGGAATCTGATAGGTTTTGGCTTCTCCTTGTTCCTCGCTGATGACGGACACATTGTTGATGCCTTTTCTGCCCTCTTCAATGTGTACGCGGCCGCCGATTTCAGCCAGCTGCGCCGCCTTTTTAGGCTTGCGGGCCTCAAACAGTTCCTCGACGCGGGGAAGACCCTGCGTAATGTCGCCGCCGGCGACGCCGCCGGTGTGGAAGGTACGCATCGTCAGCTGTGTGCCCGGCTCGCCGATGGACTGGGCGGCAATGATGCCGACGGCCTCGCCAATGGTAATAGGCTCGCCGCTGGCCAGGTTGGATCCGTAGCACTTGGCGCACACGCCGTGACGCGACTTGCAGTGAAGCACCGAACGCAGCTGTACGCGGGTGATGCCCGCGTCGATGATCCTGCGCGCATCTTCCTCATTCATCAGTTTATCTTTGGACACAAGCAGTTCGCCCGTTTCGGGATGCACAACGTCGTTGACCGGGTAACGGCCGATCAGACGGTCTGCAAACGGCTCGATGACCTGTTTGCCGTCGGTGATCTCGTACACCCAGATGCCCTCGGTCGTGCCGCAGTCCTGCTCGCGGATGATAACGTCCTGCGAAACGTCGACCAGGCGGCGGGTCAGATAGCCCGAGTCCGCCGTGCGCAGCGCCGTATCGGCCAGGCCTTTGCGCGCGCCGCGCGACGAAATAAAGTATTCCAGAACGGTCAGGCCCTCACGGAAGTTAGCCTTGATGGGGATTTCAATGGTCTGACCTGCCGTGTTGGCCATCAGGCCGCGCATCCCGGCCAGCTGACGGATCTGGTTGATACTGCCGCGCGCGCCCGAATTGGACATCATATAAATGGGGTTAAAGCGATCCAGGTTGTCAATGAGCGCCGTGGTAACATCTTTGGTCGTCTTGTCCCATTCGGCAATGATCAGGCGGCGGCGTTCATCGTCTGTGATAAACCCGCGTTTGAACTGCCGGTCAATCTGGGCGACGCGCTGTTCCGTCTCGCTGACCAGCGTGTACTTTGCCTGGGGAATCGACATGTCGCTGGCCGAAACTGTAATGGCTCCAACCGTCGAATATTTAAAGCCCAGCGCTTTGATGCGGTCGAGCAGCTCGGCCGTGGGGGCAAAGCCGTGTTTTTTAATACTCCGCTTGATGATATTGCCCAGCTCTTTCTTGCCGCAGGTAAACGTGATCTCAAGGTCAAAGAAGTGATCGGGGTCGCTGCGGTCAACAAAGTCGAGATCCTGCGGGATGGCGGCATTGAAAATCAAACGGCCGATTGTCGCGTCGACAATGCGGTTTTGCATAACGCCGTCGACTTCTTTAAAGACACGCACACGGATGGGGGCGTGTATGCCGACCAGCTTTTTGTCATAGGCCAGCATGGCTTCATCCATGCTGGAAAAGACCTTTCCCGCGCCCGGCTCGGTTTCGCGGTCAATGGTCAGGTAATATGCGCCCAAAACCATATCCTGCGACGGGACAGTGACCGGCGCGCCGTCCTGCGGCTTCAGCAGGTTGTTGGCAGACAGCATAAGCAGCCGCGCTTCCGCCTGCGCTTCAGCGGACAGCGGGACGTGTACCGCCATCTGGTCGCCGTCAAAGTCGGCGTTAAAGGCTGTACAGACCAGGGGGTGCAGCTTGATAGCGCGGCCTTCGACCAGGATGGGTTCAAAGGCCTGGATGCCCAGGCGGTGCAGGGTGGGGGCACGGTTGAGCATAACCGGATGTTCTTTGATGATCTCTTCCAGCGCGTCCCACACCTCGGTGCGGGCGCGCTCGACCATCTTTTTGGCGCTCTTAATGTTGTTGGCCAGCCCGTCTTCGACCAGCTTTTTCATAATAAAGGGCTTGAACAGCTCGAGAGCCATTTCTTTTGGCAGGCCGCACTGATAAATTTTCAGCTCCGGGCCGACGACGATAACGCTGCGGCCCGAATAGTCTACGCGCTTGCCCAGCAGGTTCTGACGGAAGCGGCCCTGTTTGCCTTTCAGCATGTCAGACAAACTCTTGAGCGGGCGGTTATTGGGGCCGGTGACCGGACGGCCGCGGCGGCCGTTGTCGATCAGGGCGTCGACGGCTTCCTGCAGCATTCTCTTTTCGTTGCGCACGATGATGTCGGGCGCGCCCAGCTCAAGCAGGCGTTTCAGGCGGTTATTGCGGTTGATGACACGGCGGTACAGGTCGTTAAGGTCGCTCGTTGCAAAGCGGCCGCCGTCGAGCTGAACCATAGGACGGATCTCCGGAGGAATGACGGGAACAACGTCCAGAATCATCCATTCGGGACGGTTGCCCGATGAACGGAAGGCTTCGACGACTTCGAGGCGCTTGGTAATGCGCATCCGCTTCTGGCCGCTGGCGTCGCGCAGCTCGGCGCGCAGCTGATCACCCAGCTGGTCAAGATCAATTTCGGCCAGCAGCTTTTTAATGGCTTCGGCGCCCATTTCCGCCTTGAAGTCATCTTCGTATTTTTCCACCATGTCGCGGTAGTCTTTTTCAAACAGGATCTGCTTTTTGGTCAGCGGCGTATCGCCCGGATCGGTGACAATATAGGCGGCAAAGTACAGCACCTTTTCCAAAAGCTTGGGCGACATGTCGAGCAAAAGCCCCATGCGGGAAGGGATGCCCTTGAAGTACCAGATATGCGAAACCGGCGCGGCCAGCTCGATGTGCCCCATGCGCTCGCGGCGCACCTTGGATTTGGTGACCTCGACGCCGCACCTTTCGCATATTTTTCCCTTAAAACGCACCTTTTTATACTTGCCGCAATGGCATTCCCAATCCTTTGTAGGCCCAAAGATGCGTTCGCAGAACAGTCCGTCGCGTTCGGGCTTCAGCGTGCGGTAATTGATGGTTTCAGGTTTCTTGACCTCACCATACGACCATTTGCGGATCATTTCCGGAGAAGCCAGACCAATTTTAATTGCTTCAAACGTCATTTCAGCCATTTTTTCTTCTCCCTTCCCTTACAGCTCGGGGGTCTCGTCGTCGTGCGGACCGCCCTCGAGCACTGCGGCCAGCTCCTCTTCAAAAATATCGTCTTCGCGATCCTCTTCCGCCGCGACCGGATCACCTTCGCTGTTTTCCAGCCCGTAACCGGCTTCGGCCAATTCCTGATCGCTGGCGTAGGTGTCGCCGCGCACCAGGTGTTCATAGCTGTCATCATCATCGTCGTCGGTCAGCTCGATCTCGGTCATGTCTTTGGCCAGCACACGGATGTCCAGGCCGAGCGACTGCAGCTCCTTCACCAGGACCTTGAACGATTCCGGGACACCCGGCTTGGGCACATTGTGCCCCTTGACGATGGCTTCATAGGTCTTGACGCGCCCGACAATGTCGTCGGACTTGACGGTCAGGATTTCCTGAAGCGTATAGGCGGCGCCGTATGCCTCGAGCGCCCAGACTTCCATTTCGCCGAAGCGCTGTCCGCCGAACTGCGCCTTGCCGCCCAGCGGCTGCTGGGTAACAAGCGAATACGGGCCGGTCGAACGGGCGTGGATCTTGTCGTCGACCAGGTGGTGCAGCTTCAGGTAATACATATAGCCCACGGTGACCGGATTATCAAAGGGTTCGCCGGTGCGCCCGTCGTACAAAATGGTCTTGCCGTCCTCGCGCAGCCCGGCCTCGCGCAGCAGGCCGCGGATATCTTCTTCCTTGGCGCCGTCGAAAACCGGGGTCGCAACGTGGATGCCCAGCGCTTTGGCGGCATAGCCCAGGTGGACTTCAAGCACCTGACCGATATTCATGCGGGACGGGACGCCCAGCGGGTTGAGCACGATGTCAAGTGGCGTGCCGTCGGGCAAAAACGGCATATCCTCCTGCGGCAGGATCCGCGAGACAACGCCCTTGTTGCCGTGGCGCCCGGCCATCTTGTCGCCGACTGAAATCTTGCGCTTTTGCGCGATATAGCAGCGGACGACCATATTGACGCCCGGGTTCAGCTCATCGCCGTTCTGGCGGGTGAAGACCTTGACGTCGACAATGATACCTGATTCGCCGTGCGGGACGCGCAGGGAGGTATCGCGCACTTCGCGGGCCTTTTCGCCGAAAATTGCGCGCAGCAGGCGCTCTTCAGCCGTCAGTTCAGTCTCGCCCTTGGGCGTGACCTTGCCGACCAGAATATCGCCGGCATGCACTTCGGCGCCGACGCGGATGATGCCGCGCTCGTCCAAATCGCGCAGCGCTTCTTCGCCGACATTGGGAATGTCGCGGGTGATCTCTTCCGGCCCCAGTTTGGTATCGCGGGATTCGGTCTCGTACTCTTCGATGTGGATCGAAGTATAGACGTCGTCTTTGACCAGGCGTTCGTTGAGCAGGACGGCGTCTTCATAGTTATATCCTTCCCACGTCATGAAGCCGATCAGGGCGTTTTTGCCCAGAGCGATTTCGCCGTCGCTCGTCGACGGACCGTCGGCGATGACGTCGCCCTTTTTGACCCGGTCTCCGACATTGACGACAGGGTGCTGATTGACACAGGTTCCCTGGTTGGAGCGCAGGAACTTGATGAGCTTATGAACCTTGACGCCCAGGGTGTCATAGTTGATGGTGATTTCATTGGCGCAGACGCGGGTAACCGTGCCGTCCCCCAGCGCAAGAGGAACCGTGCCCGAGTCGACCGCGGCCTTGTACTCGATGCCGGTTGCAACGACAGGCGCTTCGGTCTTGAGCAGCGGTACCGCCTGGCGCTGCATGTTCGAGCCCATCA
>CALWJQ010000029.1 GCA_944381055.1 uncultured Clostridia bacterium
ACTGTCTTTTGTGGCAGAGAACGAGCGCACCAACATCCGGCAGCGGCAGGCTGAGGGTATTGCTGCGGCCAAAGCCAAGGGCATTCGGTTTGGGCGGCCGCCCAAACCGTTGCCCGAGAATTTCCACTCCGTTTACCAGCGTTGGAAAATGGGGGAAATCACCGGGACGGCAGCAGCAAAGGAATGTGGGATGCCCCTTGCTACCTTCCGTTACCGGGCAGAGATTTACGAAAAAGCCAAGTTGTTGTAAAGGGGGTGTTTTTACAGGAATGTGTGCTTATTTGCGGATAACCGCGTGCTCTAAAAGAAATCCTTCCACCTCCATGTGCGTCCACGAGGGGCCATCAATTGGCCTATCATCGGCGAAGCGTGATGGGCCTCTGCCGGCGGGCTTTTTCGATCAACCCGGGTGCAGCTTTTTGCCTTTTCTTCTTTCCCATGAAAATAAATATTGATCGTAATGGCCTTGCAATTCCCCTGTTTCCCTTTTTATCCCGCGCTTTCCCTTCACAAAATTCCATTAAGATGCTGTGGTCAAATCAAATGATCCTACAAAAAAAGCGCCCGAAGAGCCTAACAGCCTTCGGGCGCGCTGCGTATTAGCTTCAACAACTTCCCTTGCAGAAGCTGTTTTTATGCCCTGCCTTTTCCGTGAACGCCGTGTTTACCGGCGGCGCAGGATGGGGGCAAGGATTTCGTGGATGACAAGCGGAACGGCGGCAACCAGGATAAGAACGCCCCATTCGGCCAAGGCCAGCTCGGTGGTGCCGAAGATCTGCGTCAAGATGGGGACTTCCGTAACGGCGACCTGAAGCAGCAGGCCGAAGAAGAAGGCGATGATCATGACGCGGTTTTCCAGGTGGTTCATGCGGAAGATAGACCGCTTAACGTTGCGCATGCCAATGGCGTGGAACAGCTGGGAGACGCCCAGGGTGGTGAACGCATAGGTCTGCGCGTGCATGAGCATATAGGGTTCTTCCAGCACGGCACGGATGGCGCCAAGGCTGATGGCCTGGCCTTCAGCCAGTAGGGCGCGGATGGGCGACCACAGGAAGGCTGCCAGCGTCAGCACGCCGATGACAACACCGTAGAAAGTGGTGATGAATAAGCCGCCGTGGGCAAACAGGCTTTCCTTCGGGTTGCGGGGCGGGACCTTCATGCAGTCGGGATCGCCGCTGTCGACGCCCAGGGCCAGGCCGGGCAGCGAGTCGGTGATGAGGTTGATCCAGAGGATGTGGATTGCCTTGAGGGGGGAGGCCAGCCCTGCTGTAATGGCGGTGAACATGGTCAGGACCTCGCCGAAGTTGCTGGAAAGCAGGAAGAGGACCGACTTTTTAATATTCTGGTAGATATTGCGGCCTTCGCGCGCCGCTTTTTCGATGGTGGCAAAGTTGTCGTCGGTCAGCACCATGTCGGCGGCGCCTTTGGCAACATCGGTGCCCGTAATGCCCATGGCGACGCCGATGTCGGCCGCCTTGAGCGAAGGAGCGTCGTTGACGCCGTCGCCCGTCATGGAAACGATATAGCCGCGCGAACGCAGGGCGCTTACAATCATGACCTTATGCTCGGGCGAAACACGGGCGAAAACACGCAGGTTATCGATAACCTTGGCCAGGCTTTCCACTGTCATGTTATTCAGCTCGTCGCCCGACATGCACTGGCTTTCGCTGTCGGCGATGCCCAGCTCGCGCGCGATGGCGATGGCGGTATCACGATGGTCGCCGGTGATCATGACGGTGCGGATACCGGCGTGCTTAAAGCTCTCGACAGCGTCGCGCGCTTCAGGACGGGGCGGGTCGATCATGCCCACCAGGCCGACAAAGGTGAGATCCTTTTCCGTGGCGGTGTCGTCGTCCATCTTCTGCGCCAGGGCGAGGACGCGCAGCGCGTCGCCTGCCATGCTGGAAGCGGCGGCCATGATTTCCTTCTTATCCTGGTCATTGATGGGGCGAACCTTGCCGTCGCGCAGGATGCTCGGGCGCAGAGGCGGCATGTGGTCAACGGCGCCGTTTGTAAGGGCGATGGTGCGGGCGCCCGGATCGTCCCTACGATGAACAGTGGTCATCATCTTTCGGCCGGAATCAAAGGCCTGCTCGTTGATGCGGGGCATGCATTCCTCGATGCCTTCACGGGTCAGGCCGTAATGCTCGCCCATGTCGAGCAGGGCAAGCTCAGTCGGGTCGCCCACGCGCGTACCGCCCTTGGTGCTGGCGTCGTTGCACAGGATAAAGCCGCGCAGGAAGAAATCGTCCTGATCGGGCGCGATAACGTTGACGGAATCGAGGTCGCCGTTAAAGTAGATACGGGTGACCGTCATTTTGTTCTGGGTCAGGGTGCCGGTTTTATCCGAGCAGACAACGCTGACGGCGCCTAGTGTTTCAACGGCGGGCAGGCGGCGGACAATGGTGTTGACCTTGACCATGCGGCTGACACCGAGGGCCAGGACGATGGTGACGACAGCCGGCAGGCCTTCCGGCACAGCGGCGACGGCCAGGGAGATGGCGGTCAGCAGCATTTCGCTGAGGTTGCGGCCCTGGATGACGGCGACAACAAACAGCGCGACGCAGATGCCGATGGCCAGGATGCCCAGCACCTTGCCCAGATCGGCCAGGCGCTTTTGCAGCGGGGTCATTTCTTCAGAGGACTGGTCCAGCATGGAGGCGATGCGGCCGATTTCCGTATTCATCCCGGTGCCCACGGCGACGCCTTCACCGCGGCCGTAGGTCACAGGGGTGGAGGAGAAAGCCATGTTGACGCGGTCGCCCAGACCGGCGTCGGCGGGGATGACGGTTTCCGCCTCCTTGGTGACAGGGACGCTTTCACCCGTCAGCGCCGATTCTTCGATTTTCAGGTTGACGGCGGTGGTCAGACGCAGGTCGCACGGCACGACGCGCCCCGCTTCCAGAATGACGATATCGCCGGGCACCAGCTGTTCGGCCGGTATTTCCTTCAAAACGCCGTCGCGGCGCACCAGGGCCGAAGGAGAGGACAGCTTTTTCAACGCCTCTAAAGCGTCTTGCGCTTTGCCTTCCTGCACAACGCCGATGACGGCGTTGAGCGCGACGACGACCAGGATGATGACAGCGTCGGAAAACTCGCGCAAAAAACAGGAGATGGCGGCCGCTGCGAACAGGATGTAGATCATCGGGTCGTTGAGCTGTGCCAGAAGCATTTGCAGGCGGGTTTTCTTTTTCTTTTCCGCCAGACGGTTAGGCCCGACCTGCGCAAGGCGCTTTTCCGCCTCGGCAGTACTCAGGCCGCTGTCCAGGGTTACCCCCTGGTTTTGCAGCGTTTCTTGAACGCTTTTGTCATGAAACATGACGGTTTACAACTCCTTTTTCACTTTTTTATGGCTGTGTTACCCGTCACCTGGGACGTCGCAACAAAAAAGACCCCAGGCGCCAGTGACGCCCAGAGTCTCGTTACCTGTTTCGGACACCGCGCCAGAGGCCGTATTCGCCCCATGCTGTTGACGCGGTCTTTAAAACTACTCCCTCTGAATGATTGGCAATATTATATCGTAGACGGTCTGTGATGTCAAGCGTCAACTTGCTCACTTTTTCTGCTGATAGGCGGGACGCCAATGGCCAACACTATGGGTGTGTACTACTTTAAATCTTTCAAAAGGAGGGGGCAGCATTGAAAAGCAGTTACGGGTATATCCGGGTGTCCAGCACCGACCAAAATGAAGACAGACAGTAGTCTGGGAATGTGAATTGAAAAAGCGTACAGCCGAAGAACGACTATCCCGATTATGCGATGAAATTCGAAAAAGCAATGATTATTAGGAATCTCGAAAAGCCCTTAGGGACTAAGGGCGCACTT
>CALWJQ010000030.1 GCA_944381055.1 uncultured Clostridia bacterium
GCAAGATCGCTTTCGTACCCGAACTCTGAAATATCGACCATGACGTAATAGGCCCCCTGCGGCTCGGTGTGGGGCAGGCCGATGTCCCGCAGCCCGCGCAGGAAGAGCGCGCGCTTTTGCGCGTACATCTGCCGCAAACCGCGGTAATATTCTTCGCCGAAGCGCAGGCCGGGCACGACGGCTTCCTGCAGCGGGGCGGCAGCCCCCACGGTCAAAAAGTCGTGCACCTTGCGCGTCCCGTCAATGATGTTGGGCGGGGCGATGACATAACCCAGGCGCCAGCCGGTGACGGAATAGGTTTTGGACAGCGAGCTGGTCGACAGCGTGCGTTCAAACATGCGGGGCAGGCTGGCAAAGTAGATATGCTCGTACGGCTCGTAGACGATGTGCTCGTACACCTCGTCGGTGATGACCCAGACGTCGTACTTTTCCGCGAGATCGGCGACGGTTTGCAGCTCATCGCGGGTAAAGACCTTGCCGCACGGGTTGGACGGGTTGCACAGGATCAGAGCCTTGGGCTTTTGCTGAAAGGCCGCCTCGAGCACGCCGGGGTCAAACCGGTATTCCGGCGGGTTCAGCGGGACATAGACGGGCTGCGCGCCCGACAAAATGGCATCCGCCCCGTAATTTTCGTAAAACGGCGAAAAGACGACGACCTTGTCACCCGGGTTGACCACCGTCATCATGGCGGCCATCATGGCTTCGGTGCCGCCGCAGGTGACGACGATTTCCGTTTCCGGGTCGATGTCCCGGCCCATCAGCCGCGACTGCTTGTCCGCCAGCGCCTCGCGGAAGTTCTGTGCGCCGTATGTGACGGAATACTGGTGCGGGCCCTCGCGCGCCACTTCGGCCAGGCGATCGAGAATGGCCTGCGGCGGATCAAAGTCCGGGAACCCCTGCGACAAGTTGACCGCCCCGCATTCATCGGAAATGCGGGTCATCCGGCGGATGACCGAGTCGGTGAACCCCCTTGTGCGATCAGACAGTTTCGGCATAACGTCCTCCCCCTATCACATAAGACTTTCCGTCGTTCAGAATGCGGCGCTCGTCAAGCGCATCCTTGATGCGGCTCATGGCGCGCAGATTTCCCTCTGGCGTATGGCACAGGAACCAGTCCCGCTTGCTCAGCCCGATGCCGTGTTCGCCCGACGCCAGGCCGCCCAGCTCGTACGCTTTGGCGTAAATCCGGGGCATGACCGTGCGGTGTACCTGTTCCCACTCTTCCTGCGTGCGCGTGCCGCGCACTACGCACAAATGGATATTTCCGTCGCCGGCATGACCGAAACTGACCATCTGCACCCCGGACCGCTGTTCAAGCCCGCTGACAAAGGCCATAAAATCGGTGATGCGGCTGATGGGGACGACGATGTCGACCGGCTCCTGCTCGCTCGTCGCTTCGACCGCCTTGACGAGCGCGCCGCGCGCCTTCCAGACGTCGGCCGCGGCCGCCGGGTCGTCGAGAATGACAAAGTCGAGCGCGCCGCCGTCCAGCGTCAGCCGGCGGGCTTTTTCCAGCCGGGAACGCACCGAGGATGCGCCGCCGTCAAAGGTCAGCAGGATGTACGAACCCGCGTCGGGCCGCGGGAAGCGAACGCCGGCATACCGTTCGCCCAGCCCGACCACCTTGCGGTCGATGAACTCGACCGCCGTGGGGCCGAGGTCCCCGCGCAGGACGGCGGCGACGCCGCGGATGCCGTCGGACAGGCTTTTGCAGCACACAACGGCGCTCAGCGACGTTTCGGGCCGCGGCACCAGCTTTAAAATGCATTTGGTGATGACGGCCAGCGTCCCTTCGGACCCGACAATCAGGTTTTTGAGCGACAGGCCGCTGGCGTCCTTGACGCATTTGCCGCCCAGCGCCAGCACCTCGCCGTCGGCCAGCACCACTTCGAGCCCGCGGACATAGTCGCGCGTCACGCCGTATTTGACGGCGCGCATCCCGCCGGCGTTGGTGGCGATGTTGCCGCCGATGCTCGACGCTTTTTCGCCCGGGTCGGGCGGGTAAAACAGCCCGCGCGCTTCGACATAGGCCTGAAGGTCCTGAAGCAAAATCCCCGGCTCGACGGTGACGGTAAAGGTGCTTTCATCCAGTTCGAGTACGCGGTTCATGCGCGACAAATCGAGCACAATGCCGCCGTGCGGCACCGTCGACTCGACCAGATTGGTCCCCGCGCCGCGCGGCGTGACGGGCACACGGCGATCATACGCCCAGCGCATCACCCCGCTGACCTCCTGTGTTGAAAGCGGAAAGACCAGCGCCGACGCCTGCCCGCGCAGGCGGCCCAGGCCGTCGGTCAGGTATTTGTCCTCAATGCCGTCAAACACGACCCGTGTGGGATCGGGAATAATATCCAAAAGCCCGCGCATAGTTCAGTCCTCCCACGCCGGCACAAAATAACCGTCAAACACGTCGTCAAAGATCTGTTTGGTCTCGTCGCTCTGGTAGACTTCGACAATGCGCTGATAGGCTTTGGCGTCGGCTTCGTCGCTGCGGGCGGCGATCAGGCAGGAATAGCTGTTGTCCGCATAATTTTCTTCAAAGAAAATGGCGCTTTCCGGGTCCAGGCCGTTGTCCAGCGCGTAATTGCCGTTGATGACAGCGGCTTCGACGTCGGGCAGCAGGGCGCATACGCCGGCCGCATCGACTTCGACCAGCTCAATACCGACCCTGTATTCCGTGATGTCGCCCGTCTGCGGGTTGCTGCCGGCCGCCGGGTTGACGGTCAGCAGGCCGGCCGCCTCGAGCAGTTTGATGGCGCGGCCGCCGTTGGTGACGTCGTTGGGAATGGCGACCTGATCCCCGTCCTTCAGCTGCGAAACGTCGTCAATGGCATTGGAATAAATGTTCATGGCAATGATATAGGTATCGCCAATCGCAGCCAGCTCAAAACCGTTGGTCGCCACAGCGTCGTCAAAAAACGCGTGATGCTGAAAGGCATTGAGTTCGATGTCGCCGTCGTTGAGCGCCGGGTTTGGCAGCGAAAAGTCGGCGAACTGCACGGTTTCAATCAAAATGCCTTCGGGTTCGAGCTTTTCGGCAATGGGTTCCCAGATGTCTTCGTAAATAGCGCCCGTCAGGCCGACGCGGACGGTGACCGGCTTGTCCGGGCCGTAATCGTCGACAGTGCCCGCCGAAGCATTGCCTTCGCCCCCGCCGCACGCGGCCAGCGCAAAAATGAAAATCACGGACAGGGCCAGGGCCGTCAGCTTTTTCATGGTTTTCATACACTCTACCTCCAGTTTTCCGATTCAACGCCGGCAAAAAAGCGGGAAGCGCAAACGCTTCCCGCTTCTGACCAGTCCGGGGTTCATCCCCGCTTCAACCGCAGGGATCTTCCACCCGCAGGGGCGAAGAAAAGCGCCTGTGCAAATTGGGCAGCCCGCATCATGGGCATCGGCATCGCCGCGTCCATGCACATGCGCTCTTTCATTGTGCTGCACTGCTTCAGCATCAGGGCTTCTCCTTTCCTCTTTGAATCAACTGGTTCACATGATACCACGCCGAAAAACAGATGTCAACTATTTTTATCGAAATCCATCAATTATTTTTATTTCTATGCCCGCCCGACGATGAGCTCGACGGCGCGGGCAAACTGTCCCCACTGCTCCCGCTTTTCGCTGAGCAGTTTACGTCCCCGGGCCGTGATGGAATAATAGCGCCGCGTGCGGCCCGACGGGGCTTCCTTTTCATACGAGCGCAGGGCCCCCTCTTTTTCCAGCGCGTGCAAAACGGGGTACAGCGTGCCCTCTTTGAACTCGAACACGTTCTCAGACCGCAGCGCGAGATCGCCTATCATTTGATAACCATATTTGTCGCTCTCGCTGAGCAGTGACAAAACAAGCAGCGCCGTACTGCCTGAAAGCAGGCTTTTATCGATTTTCATAATAACGCTCCTCCCATTCTGACGCGGTGCGCGCCACGACATTGCCGTCGCCATCGTAGGCAACGGCGCCCAAGTAGTTGTAAGCGTCCAATGCGCCGATATACACACTGCTGGGGCCGAACGTTTTTTTATACCCGATGTCGACTTCCGCAATAAATACCCCATTTTCCGCCGGCTCCGCCAGGTGGACGCTCGGCGGGATGTTGGGCTCTGTATGAATCACCTCGACCCGCTCGACCGCCGGGTCGAGCGCCGCAACGGCCACCGTCCAGCCGCGCATCATGCCATTTTCCCCCGTCGGCAGGGCCCCGTACAGCAGGATGATGAACAGCCCGTCACGATTGGGATATTTTTGCACATAGCGGTCGGCATTGCCAGATTCATTTCCAAGCATACTCATGACCCCGACTGTATCCTGCCAGCGCACGATATACACTGTTTCGTCTGTACTGGGCATGCCCAGCCCGTCGGGTACGCGCTCGGAATAAATAATGTCCGCGTTGTGCGCCAGGCTGCGGCGCAAGCCGTACTGCAAGTCCTGTTCCCCGCTCAGGTACGGGAACCCGCGGAGCGCGTACCACAAAGCTACCGCCAGCACGACGCACACCAAATCGAGAATAACCCGCGTGCGCCAGCGCAGCCGGCGCAGCGAAAACCGCGCCATGCTGCCCGAAAGCAGGCTTTTATCGATTTTCATAATAACGCTCCTCCCATTCTGACGCGGTGCGCGCCACGACATTGCCGTCGCCGTCGTAAGCAACAGCGCCCAGGCTGTTGTGAGCAGTCAATCCGTCATACACGCTGGCGGCAAAAACCGTTTCATACCCGAGGTCGACTTCCGCGATGAACACCCCGTTTTCCGCCGGCTCTGCCGGGTGGATCGTCGGCGGGATGTCAGAGTCAGCGTCGGCTTCTTTATAAACCACCTCGACGCGCTCGACCGCCGGGTCAAGCGCCGCAACGGTCACCGTCCAGCCGCGCATTTCCCTGTCGTCTGTCGGCAGGGCCCCGTACAGCGGGATGATAAACAGCCCGTCGCGGTTTTCACATTTGAGCACTTCGCGGTTGGGGCCGCCGAACCAGGTATTGCCGTCATGATGCTTCATCATGCGCATGGCGCCGACCGTGTCCTGCCAACGCACAATGTACACCGTTTCATCCGCGCCAGAGCCCCATGTACCCAATTCGTCGGGCACGTGCTCGGAATAAATAATGTCTGCGTTGTGCACCAGGCTGCGGCGCAGTGTGTATTCCAGATCCTGCTCCCAGTTCAGGTACGGGAACCCGCGGAGCACATACCACAAAGCCACCGCCAGCACGACGCACACCAAATCGAGAATGACCCGCGTGCGCCAGCGCAGCCGCCGCAGCGACAGCCTACTCCTGCGCATCTTCATTCCCTCCTTCTGCTCACGCTCTGCCGGCCGCAGACAGGCGGACTGCTGCATCCCCGTCACTTTGCGGCATGCTGGCAGGCAGGGTCTTTGCCACAACATTATCTCTGCCGTCGTAAGCGACGGCGCCGTAATAACTCCACGCAAATGCTTCACCGGTATAGACATGGTCGGGGATGGGCATTGCAGCTCCCAAATCGACCTCCGCAAGAAAGATTCCGCTGCCTGCCGGCTCCGCGTGGACATTCACCACAGTTTTTTCGTCGGTATACGCGTTATCATAAATCACCTCAACCCGTTCGATCTCCGGGTCGAGCGCCACAACGGCAACTGTTGCACCGCACAGATTTCCGTCTTCCTCCGGCAATGCCCCATACAAGGGGATGATGAATAACCCGTCGCGATTGGGGTATTGCTTCACATAGCGGTTGGGGCCAAAAAACCAGTTTTTCCCGTCTGTATAACGCATCAGGCGCATGGCGCCGACCGTGTCCTGCCAGCGCATGATGTACACCGTCTCGTCCGAACCAGAGCCCCATGTACCCAATTCGTCGGGCACGCGCTCGGAATAAATAATGTCTGCGTTGTGCGCCAGGCTGCGGCGCAGGCTGTACTGCAAGTCCTGCTCCCAACTCAGGTACGGGAACCCGCGGAGCGCGTACCACAAAGCTACCGCCAGCACGATACACCCCAGGTTAAGGATGGCCCGCGTGCGCCAGCGCAGCCGCCGCAGCGACAGCCTACTCCTGCGCATACTCGATTCCCCCTTCGACCGGGAAGCTCAGCTCCCAGCTGACGCCGTAATCGTCAAAACCGAGGGTAAATGACGTCGCTTCAGGGTCGACGTCTGCAATCCACATCTCATAATAACTGACAAAATTACCGACAAAGTCATTGCCAATCGGCCCGTTGCCCGTGACCTCGCGTCCGCCGACATTTGTCTCGTCGCGCGGCGGGTAGACGTTCCCCCGGTCGTCGACGGCGTACAGGTTGCGGAAAAACATGGGTTTTCGCAGCCACGGGTTCCAGTTGCTCACCCGCAGGACAAAATACGCGCTGCGGTAGCCGCTGTCCGCTTCGCGGAAGCAGATCCGGGCGATGGATATTTTATACCCCTCTGCCTCGGCCGTGTCCTGCGGCGTGAAATCACTGATGACCGTACTGTCCGAGTCGTAAGGCGGATGGACATAGTCCGCCATATCGTCCTGACCGTACCACAGGTCTTCACCGTTCACCAGCATCCCAACCAGCTCAAACGCCGGGATGACGGCCAGATTCCACGCCATATAAATCACGGCGATGACGGCCAGCACCCGCGTCCACTTCCAGACATACCCCCAGAAGGGCCGGTAGACCTTTTGCAGCTGCTCGGCGACTGCGTCAGCATCGCCCATGCGCTCGACCACGCGGGCAATGGCCTCACGCGACTCAAGACCGGCGTCAAGGCAGGCGTCGTAGGAATCTTCCATATGCTCCAGCATTTCGGCCTTGACCCGCTCGCGGTCAGGCGTGAAGCGAATGAGCCTGCACGCATTTCCCACCCATGCGGCAAACTCGGGCTTTCCAATCCACTCGCGCATCCTGTCCCTCCTTTATGCATTGAATATCTAGGTATAATATACCTCGACATTCAATGTATGTCAAGGGGTTTCTTCCGGCTCGTCCACATCGAGCAGCGCGCGAAGGCAGGCGATGTATTCTTCAGCAAGCTGCCCCAGCGTCCGGCCGCTGCGCCGGACCCAGCCGATGTGTACTTCGATACCCGTGCCGGTCAGCGGAATGATCCGGGTATCAGGGTCTTCCGTGCCCGGGCGTCCCAGCCGCAGCGCAGTGACGCCGAACGCCCCGGTTTCCTGCATCAATTCGGCCAGCCCGGCCCGGCTGTTGACATAAATCTTATCTATCTTTCCGCCGATATGCAGCGCGTCCTCAAACAGGCTGTCGCCCGCGTTGTCGCTGTAAATCATCTGCGTATACCCTTGCAGATCCCCGGCCGTAACGCTGCTGCGCTGCGCGAGCGGATGGCTGGGGCTGACGGAAATGGCGGGCGGCGTACACAAAAAGCCGCTGTATTCCAGCCCTTTGAGCCGCAGCAGGTGGGAAAACAGCGGCATTTCCGCCGATACGACGGCGACGACGGCGATTTCGCTATGTCCCTGTTCGACGTCGGTGATGGCCGTGCCGGCGAAACATTCCCGCAGGCGCGCGTCGAGCGCCCCGCCGCAGTGCTTTTTGAGTACAGAGGCATATGCGCGGCAGCAGATATCGACAGGGGGCACGCTGATCATCAGTTCTTTGCTGCTGCGCCGGCGCAAATCGGCAATCGCGGCATCCAGCGCGCTGAACTGGCTGCAAACGGGCGCGATGTACTGAACAAACCGCCTTCCGAACGGGGTTGTCTCGGTCCCCCTGCGGCTGCGCACAAACAGCTGCTCGCCCAGTTCTTCTTCCAGCTGCCGGATCGAAACCGTCAGCGTGGGCTGAGAAATATACAGGTTCTGGGCCGCTTTACTGATTGAGTGGGTTTTATACACTTCCATCACCTGCAAAAGCTGCCGCATTTCCATCTGTCAATCCCCCATTATATAGTTTCTGACTATGTTATATCATAGGGCACATATATTTTACAAGGATATTAATTTTTTTATAATAATCTTATCGGATATTTCGGGGGCCGGTACAGAAACCCCCGCCTGTCCAAAAACACAAGGAGGTTCTTTTATGAAAAAAACCGCACTGCTTCTGGCGCTGTGCCTGGTTCTTTCCGCAGCCCTCTTCGGGTGCAGCAGCGACACTGCCGAGCCCGACGACGGCGCCTCTGTTCCGTCGGAACCGGCCGGCGAAGGCTCGGGCGGCGAAGGTTCTGACGAAAACGGGGCAAAGCGCACCGACCTGAATCTTGCGCTCACCGAAACGCCGGCCACCTTTGACCCGCACTACACCTCGCTTGCCGTCGAGCAAAGTATTCTCAAACAGGTTTACGAGCCGCTCATCCGCATCGTCCGCGACGGCGAAGAAGTCCCCGTCCTGGCGACCGGCTACACCATCAGCGACGACGGACTGACCTATACGTTCAACATCCGCGAGGGCGTCACCTTCCAAAACGGCAGCGAGCTGACGGCGTCAGACGTCGTATTCTCGTTTGAGCGCGCCAAAGCTTCGGCCTATCTGTACACAGCCACCGAAGCCATCGCCAGCATCGAAGCGCCCGACGACCACACGGTCGTTATCACCCTGTCGCGCGTCTATGCCCCCTTCTCGCAGTACCTTGAGCAGGTGTACATCATCAGCGAAGCCTACTACAACGAGATCGGCGAAGACGCGTTTGCCGAACAGCCCTGCGGCACCGGCCCGTACACCCTGGCCGACTACCAGACGGCCGTCAGCGCCACCATGGAAGCCTATCCCGATTACTGGGGCGGTGAAGCGGCTATCAAGACGCTCAATTTCCAGATCATTTCCGACACTTCGACCGCCCTGCTCGCCTTTGAATCGGGAGAACTTGACTGCGTCGGCGTTCCCCCCGCCAACTGGGCAGACATTGAAGCGAGCGGCAAATATTCGACTCAGATTGTTTCGGGCGTCAATGTCGGGTTTATGATGATGAACCACGAAGTCGAACCCTTTAACGACAAGCTGGTCCGCCAGGCGATCAGCCACGCCGTCAACCGTGACGACGTCTGCCTGATGGCCATGGACGGCATGGCAGTCCCCGCCTATATGCTGCCCAACCCCGATCAGGTGAGCGGCGCGACCACAGACACGGTCATATTGGAATACGACCCCGAAAAAGCCAAAGAGCTGCTGGCACAGGCCGGGTTCCCCGACGGCTTTGACGCCGGCCCCATCAAGGTGACCAGCGGGCTTGTGGAAAAGGTCGCACAGGTCGTGCAGTCCAATCTGGCGGAAGTCGGCATTGACACGACGATTGAAATTGTCGAGCTGACCGCCTATTCCACCGACCTGACCAACGGCAACTACGGCCTGGGCATCACGGCGGCCACCATCGGCTATGATCTTTCCATGTACAGCATCGCCTACACCTCTAACGCCATCGGCAGTTTTAACTTTGCCCGCTACCAGAACCCCGAAGTCGACTCGCTGTTCAGCGAAGCGCTGGGCATCGTGGATACGGA
>CALWJQ010000031.1 GCA_944381055.1 uncultured Clostridia bacterium
CTCTGCCGCCCGGGAGGAGTTAACTCCAGGGGGTCCCCGCGTGGCTCAACCGGGGTGCGCCGAGGGGCGCCCAGCGGACCCGAGACCGGCGCGGTCCGGCGTACGCGCAGGGGAGGCTCTGCCGACCTGGAGCAATTAAATCAATGGGCCCCCCGGGAGGCTCGAACGAAGTGAGCCGAGTGGGAACCGGCGAAGCCGGGACGCGCGCGGTCGCGCGTACGCGCAGGGGAGGCTTTGCCGACCCGGAGCAATTAAATCAATGGGGTCCCCAGCGCAAACCAGCGAAGCGTTTGCGCTGGGGCATTAAAGCAGCGAAGCGTTTGCGCTGGGGCATTAAACCAGCGCCGCCCCAAAATCCCCTTGACAGGTCGGGGAAAATACGTTAAAATACAGACATAAAACAGAATATTCCCAGAGGGAGTAGTTTTAAATGTCGCGTCAACAACTTGAGGCCGCTGTGCCTCTGGCGCGCCATCCGGACAGGTAACGAGACTCTTGGCGCTTGCGGGCGTCGGGAGTCTTTTTTACACGACAAAATTTTTATGAAAAGAGGAGCTGTCATCATGTACCATGACAAAAGCGCCGATGATGTATTGTCATCACTCGGCGTGAAACCGGAATCCGGCCTGAGCACGGCTGAGGCGGAATCCCGGCTGGCCAAGAACGGCCCCAACCGTCTGGCCGAAAAAAAGGGCAAGACCCGGCTGCAAATGTTCCTGTCGCAGCTCAACGATCCGATGATCTACATCCTGTTTGCCGCCGCCGCCATTTCTTGTGTGCTTCGCGAGTTTTCTGATGCCGTCATCATCCTGATCGTAGTCTTGCTCAACGCCATCATCGGCATGGTGCAGGAAGGCAAGGCTCAGGACGCCTTGGAAGCGCTGAAAAAGCTGTCTTCGCCGTCAGCCCTGGTGCGCCGCGAGGGGATTTTATGTGAAATACCGGCTGAACAGTTGGTTCCCGGCGACATTGTCGTGCTCGAAGCCGGCCGCGTCGTCCCTTGTGACCTGCGGTTGATCAGTTCTATCAACCTTAAGGTTGAGGAATCGGCTCTGACGGGCGAAAGCGTGCCGGTCACCAAAGATGCTGACGCTGTCATTGCCGAAAACGCCGGCCTGGGCGATCGCGTCAACATGGCTTTTTCGTCGACGTCGGTCACCTATGGCCGCGGCGAAGGCGTCGCCGTCGGGACCGGCATGAAGACCGAAATCGGCCGCATCGCCGCCATGCTCGGCGACGCGCCGGATGAAATGACCCCGCTGCAAAAGCGCCTGGCCGACCTGGGCAAGCTGCTGGGGATTCTGGCCGTCGGCATCTGTATCGCCCTGTTTGCCGTTGCCGTCATTCAGGATCGCCCGATGACCGAAATGCTGCTGACCGCCATTTCGCTGGCCGTCGCCGCCATTCCCGAAGGCCTGCCTGCCGTTGTCACCATCGTCCTCGCTCTCGGCGTCGGACGGATGGTCAAGGTCAACACTATTGTCCGCCGTCTGGCCGCCGTCGAAACGCTGGGCGCCGTCAGCGTAGTCTGCTCGGATAAAACGGGGACCCTGACCCAGAATAAAATGACGGTTACCCGTATTTACTACAACGGGAAAATCGACGCCGCCAACGCCATGGCCCCCGATCAGGACGACGCCTTTTTGCAGGGCTTTATCCTGTGCAACGACGCCAGCACCAAGGGCGGCAGCCGTGTCGGCGACCCGACTGAACTGGCCCTGCTGGATATGGGCGAACGTTTTAGCCTGACCCGCGAGAGTATCGAAGAGGTCATGCCGCGTATCAATGAACAGGCCTTTGATTCGGGACGTAAAATGATGACCACCGTCCACCGCGACACGGCAAAAGAACGCGTCATCGCCTTTACCAAGGGCGCCGTTGACGTCATGCTGCCGCTGTGCACCGGTATTTTGATGAACGGAAAGGTCCGCCCCATCACCGAAGAAGACAAGAAGAATATCATGGATGCTTCTGCATCCATGGCGCGCGACGCGCTGCGCGTCCTGGCCCTGGCCCAGAAGCTGAATGACGACAGCGCAACTGAAAACGACCTGACCTTTGTCGGATTGGTCGGCATGATTGATCCGCCGCGCCCCGAAGCGCGCGATGCTGTTGAAAGCTTTAAGCATGCCGGTATCCGCACCGTCATGATCACCGGCGACCACCGCGACACGGCGTTTGCCATTGCGCGCGAGCTGGGCATTGCCGAGAGCCCCGAACAGTGCATGTCGGGCGATCAGCTGGATCAGCTGACCGTCGAGGAGCTGGCGAAGGAAATCGACCGGCTGCGTGTGTTTGCCCGCGTCTCGCCCGAACACAAGGTCATGATCGTCAAAGCCCTGCGCTCGCGCGGATATATCGTTTCGATGACCGGCGACGGCGTCAACGACGCGCCCTCGCTCAAGGCGGCCGACATCGGCGTCGCCATGGGCATCACAGGCACCGACGTCGCCAAGGGCGCAGCCGATATGGTGCTGACCGACGACAACTTCGCCACCATTGAAAAAGCCGCGCGCGAAGGCCGCAACATCTACCAGAACATCAAAAAGTCTGTCCTGTTCCTGCTGTCGAGCAACTTCGGCGAAGTCATTACCATGTTCAGCGCGATTGTCGCCGGGCTGGCCTCCCCGCTCAAGGCCATTCACATCCTGTGGGTCAACCTGATCACCGACTCGCTGCCCGGCCTGGCCCTGGGCGTCGACACCGGCGATCCCAACTGCATGAATGTCCCGCCGCGCAACCCTAAAGAAAGCCTGTTTGCCCACGGCGGCATCTTCCTGACCGTATTTTACGGCTGCGTTATCAGCTGCCTGACCCTGGGCGCCTTTTTGTGGTCGCCCATCCGCGCCCTGCTGCTTGACGGGCAGGCCGTTACCTTTGGCGCTGTCCGCGCCATGCTGGAAGACCCGGAAATGCTGACCCATGCCCAGACCTATGCCTTTACCATGCTGGGGATTTCACAGCTGTTCCACGCCATCGGCATGCGCAATGTCAAGCGCAGTATCTTCCGCATGAACCACCTGGAAAACCGCACCATGATTTTGGCAGTGGTCATCGGCTTTATCCTGCAAATCGCCGTCACCGAAGTCCATTTCCTGACCGTTGTGTTCGGCACGGTCGAGCTGGCGCTGAACGAGTGGGCCATACTGACGCTGGCCGCCATGATCCCGCTCGTCATTCACGAGATCCTTGTCCCCTTCCTGCGCCGCAGATAAACCGGTCAAAACCCGCAGGCAAATGGCCTGCGGGTTTTTTGTTGCCGCAAGCGCAGCAGATGTGGTATCATAGACGGCAGGGGGCGTGTACATGAAAGAGCAGATATTGATCCGCCTGGAAAATGCGCGGCCCGGCCGCGTTTCGGGACAGGAGCTGGGGCAGGAACTGGGCGTCACCCGCGCGTCAATCTGGAAGGCGGTCGAAGCGCTGCGCGCCGAGGGCTTTGACATTGAAAGCGCAACCGGCGGCGGTTACCGGCTGCTGTCCGCGCCCAACCGGGTGCGGCAGGGCCTCATCCAAAGCCGGCTGACGACCGAGGCGCTCGGCCGCGTCCTGACGGTGCTCGACGAAGCCGGCTCGACCAATGCCGTCATGCGCGAACGGGCGGCTGCGGGCGCGGGGCACGGCGAAACCATTGTCGCCCGCCGGCAGACGGCAGGGCGCGGACGGCTGGGGCGCAGCTTTTTTTCGCCGCCCGACGGCGGCGTTTATCTGTCGGTTCTTCTGATGAACAATTTTGAGCCCGCGCAGATCACCATCCGCGCAGCCGTGGCCGTTCACCGCGCTGTTGCTGCGCTCTGCGGCCTGACGTGCAGCATTAAGTGGGTCAACGACCTGCTGCTCGGCGGCCGCAAAATCTGCGGGATTCTGACCGAGGGGCTGTTCGAGCTGGAAAGCGGGGCCATGACGGGCGCGGTGTGCGGGATTGGCGTCAACGTCGGCGGGGACTTCCCGCCCGAGCTGCGCGAAATTGCAGGGTCGCTGCCCGGAAGCACGGACAAAAACGCACTGGCGGCCGCCATCCTGAATGAGCTGGAGCGCTGCCTTGCCGAAAGCTTTGAGCAGGTTTTAGAGTATTACCGCCGCCACTGCCCGCTGCCGGGGCATCATGTCACGGTCCGCCCTATCGGCGCCGAACCGTACGAGGCCCGCGCCGTGGCCATCGACAGCCGGGGACGCCTGGTCGTCGAACGCGGCGGCGAGCAGATTGCCCTGCCCGGGGGCGAGGTGTCGCTGCATAAGGAATAAAAAAACGTCCGGCCTGCTGGCCGGACGTTTTTTACAGTCCCTCATCCCCGATAAACTCGCGCAGCAGCGAATCGCGCGGTACGTCGGACGGCTGTACCGGGACGGCCAGCTGCAAAAAGTAGCGCAGCTCGGCGCACAGGGCGCTGTACGGGCCGTCCGGCGGCAGAAAGGGCAGCACCAGCGTGCGGTACAGGCCCAGCTCATAGGCCAGCCCGGTTTCAATGCACACCGCGGCGCGGTTGCGGTAGGGGAAGATAAACCGCTGTTCGCCCCGGCTGACGCTGGCAAACATGGCCAGCGTCTCTTCAACCGGCCGGCTGCGGAACACGCGGTCCCGGCTCAGGCGGCGCAGCAGGCGCAGGCGTTCGGGGTAGAGCACCGCGCCGTCGGGTGCGCGGAACGCGGCGCCGGCGGAAGCGAAAACGCCGGGATCCTGACTGCCGGTCACGTCGGGGTTGAGCGCATGGATGCCCTCGACCACGGCGACGCCGTCCGGCGGCAGCGCAAAGGCGCGGGTCGTTTCAAACCGTTCCTGGCGGCCGAAATCAAAAGACGGCATATCAATGCTCTTGCCGGCGCGCAGCTGTTCAAGGTGCTTTTGCAGCAGCGGAATGTCCAGCCGCTTGGGGGATTCAAGGTCGATTTCGCCGAACTCGTCGACTGGCAGCGGGCCTTCGGAATGGCCCAGGAAATAGTCATCCATGGACAGCACCTGTCCGGACCGCCCCATCCGGGTCATGGACTGGGCCAGTTTGTGCGCGGTCGTCGTCTTGCCCGCTCCCGATGGGCCGGACAGAAGCAGAACCGGATCCCGGCGGGAAGCGCGCAGGCACTGCGCCGCTGCTTCCTCGAGCCGGGCGGACAGTTGCTGCTCGCATTGCAGGATACAGCGTTTGGGATCGATCAGCATATCGGCGCCGACGCGGGCAATTTCATAAGTCTTCATCATGCGCACCTCCATTCTTTGATGATTATGCAGAAAACCGCGGGATATGCAGATAAAAAACGCCGCCCCGGGATCCTGTGCTGCCCCGGGGCGGCTGTGGCTGCTGGTTGGCTTTTATTTCATGCTTTCGCGGATGACGCGCAGCGCGTTGCCCGCGCTGATTTTGTCGACTTCGCTCGCTGTGAAATGCTTGCCCAGCGCGTCGGCGATCAGGGGCATACCGGTATAGTCTTTGAACTCCAGATTGCTGCCGATGCCGTCAAAGTCCGAGCCCAGGGCCAGCGCGTCGACGCCGGCGACTTTGGCGATGTGGCGGGCATGGGTGACAATGTCTTCAATGGTCGTGTCGTTTGAGTTTTCACGCAGGAAGGCGGCGCAGAAATTGATGCCGCAGACACCGCCCTTTTCACCCAGCAGGCGCAGCATATCGTCGGTCATGCAGCGCGGATGGCTGCACAGGGCGCGCGCGCACGAGTGCGACGCGACAAAGGGCTTCTGCGAGTATTTGGCGACGTCGTAAAACCCGCCGTCCGACAGGTGCGATACGTCAATCAGGATACCCAGCTCGTTCATGCGGCGCACCGCCTCGATGCCAAAGGGCTTGAGTCCGAGCTGCATTTTTTCATGATCGCGGCTGTTGGGATAAGCGAGGGAGTTTTCATAGTTCCACGTCAGGGTGATCAGGCGTACGCCCTTGCGGTAAAACTCATCGATGCGCTCGAGCCTGCCGTCAATGGGGACGCCGTCTTCAATGGTCAGCACCGAAGACATCAGCCCTTTTTCCTTATTGGCCATGATATCTTCGTAATTCATGGCCGGCGCGATGGCGTCGGCGTTTTCTTTCATCTCACGCAGGTAGGCGTCGTAGACAAAGTTGAAGTACTCATACGGGTTCATATTCAGGCCTGACTTTTCCATCTCGCCGTGGGTGTGGATAAAAATGGCAAAGAACTGCGCCAGCGAACCGCCTTTTTGCAGTTTTTCAATGTCAATGTGGCCGTTGTTGCGGCGCAGCGGGACAATGTCGCTGGGCGACTGGGCGGCACACCGGGTGATGGTGTCGCAGTGCAGGTCGACAAATCTCATTTCCATAAGGGGGCTCCTTTCGTTGTATCGTTTTTTTATTTGACGTACTGTGCCAGTTCCTCTGCGCGGTCGGTGCGCTCCCACGGCAAATCGAGATCCGGACGGCCAAAATGGCCGTATGCCGCCGTCTGGCGGTAAATCGGGGCGCGCAGTCCCAGCGTGTCCATAATGGCGGCAGGGCGCAAATCAAACGTTTCATTGACCAGCGCAGCCAGCCGTGCGTCGTCCAGCCGGCCGGTGCCGAAGGTGTCAACAAGCACCGATACCGGGCGCGCTACGCCGATGGCATAGGCAAATTGCAGTTCACAGCGATTGCACAACCCCGAGGCGACCAGGTTTTTGGCCACATACCGGGCCATATAGGACGCTGAACGGTCGACCTTTGTCGGGTCTTTACCCGAAAAAGCGCCGCCGCCGTGACGGGCATATCCGCCGTAAGTGTCGACGATGATCTTGCGGCCGGTCAGGCCGCTGTCGGCCGCCGGCCCGCCGATGACGAAACGGCCGGTCGGATTGATGAGAAAACGGGTGCGTCCGTCAACCATGCGCTTGGGCAGCGACGGGCGGGCAACCTCTTCAATCAGCGCCTCGCGCAGTGTGTCCAGGCTGACGTCCGGCGTGTGCTGGGTCGAAATGACGACCGTATCAATATGGCAGGGCGCGCCGTTTTCGTCGTAACGCATGGTGATCTGGCTTTTGCCGTCAGGCAGGACAAAGGGCAGCTGTCCCGACTTGCGGACCTCGGCCAGACGCCGGGTCAGGTTGTGGGCGAACGTAATGGGCGCCGGCATGAGCTCTTCGCTTTCGCGGCAGGCAAAGCCGAACATCATGCCCTGGTCGCCCGCACCGATCAGATCGTAGCGGTCGCCGCCGCCCGCGCGGTTTTCAACGGCGTTGTTGACGCCCATGGCGATGTCGGGCGACTGTTCGTCAATGGCGATCAGCACGGCGCAGGTGCGCCCGTCAAAGCCGGACTCGGGGCCGGTATAGCCGATGCCGGCCAGAGTGCCGCGTACGACCGACGGAATGTCGACATAGCAGTCGGTCGAGATTTCGCCCATGACGAGCACCATGCCCGTGGTGGCGATGGTCTCGCACGCGACGTGCGCCGCCGGGTCTTTGGAAAGAATATCATCCAGAATGGAATCGGAAATCTGGTCGCAGACTTTATCAGGATGACCTTCGGTGACGCTTTCAGATGTAAAAATGCGGTTTGACATGTGTGCCATTTGCTGTTTCCTTTCTCTGTTTCAGTTTTTACGGGCTGCCGCCGCGTCAAAACAAAAAGGACTCCCGACAGGAGCCCTCTGAAACACAAAGACCACTCCTTATCGATGTCAGCGTTGCCACCTTGCCCGCGGGCCGGTTGGCGTGAGGTCATCGAGCTGACTCTCTACCTCAACTCTGGATAACGGCGTCCTATTCATTTTTTACAGCACTTTTATTATAGCGCAGGCATGTTTCTTTGTCAACAAGCGGAGAAGCTATGGGGGCGCTTGCCCCACTCGGCTCACTTCGTTCGAGCCTCGCGGGGGCCTAACCCCACTCGGCTCACTCCGTTCGAGCCTCGCGGGGGCCCCTTCAATTTTATCGCTCCGGGTCGGCAGAGCCTCCCCTTCGCATACGGCGGCACCGGCCGCCGTCCCACCTTC